>CAMJHI010000125.1 GCA_946405475.1 uncultured Clostridia bacterium | reverse complement strand
GATTGGCATAGATCACGACGTTGACGCCAAGCGCACGGAATTCATCTTCGGTAACGCTGTTGAAAGACGTGGGAACGACCACAAGATATGTAGTCTTGTTTTTCTCGCGGAACGCGCGAATGAAATCAAAAACTTCCGCGGGATCTTTTTTGCGGCTGTGGATCATGATGGCGTCCGCCCCGGCATTCGCAAAAGCGAAGGCGCGCGTCAGCGCGTCCTGCAGCCCTTTTTCCAGAATCAGGCTTTCGATCCGTGCGCAAATCATGAAGTCGGCTGTTTTTTGCGCCGCTTTCCCCGCCCGGATCTTTTCGCAAAACTCATCGATCGGCGCTTGTGTCTGCACGGCTTCGGTGCCGAAAAGGCTGTTTTTCTTTAACCCGGTCTTGTCCTCAATGATCACCATGGAAACGCCCATTCGTTCAAGCGTGCGCACGGTATAAACAAAGTGTTCCGTCAAGCCGCCGGTGTCGCCGTCAAAGATGATCGGCTTGGTGGTCACGTCTAATATTTCATCGATCGTGCTGAAACGGGAAGACATGTCGACCAGTTCAATATCGGGCTTCCCTTTTGCCGTGCTGTCGCATAACGAGCTGACCCACATGCTGTCAAACTGCCGTGAAACGCCGTCCTGAACGACCGCCGTGTTTTCTGCGAGCAGTCCGGTCAGCCCGTTGTGCGCTTCGATCGCCGTTACAAGGCCTTTGATCTCTATGGTTCTCTTGAGCCGTTTCCGACGGATATCCGGCATGGCGGTCTCCGTCCGGACGCGGTTTTCTATTTCGAGCAGCTGTTTGTTGGTGGAATAAGGGTATTCGATCAGCTGCCCGCCGTAGGAGGACAGCACCTGGATCACCTCTTCGCGGATGGGCTTTTGAAGCCCTTCTTTCCAATCATCGCCATGCACCACGAAATCCGGGCGAAGCTTTTCCAGGTTTTCCCGATAACTCAATTCGGTTTGTTCCACGACCTGAGAAACACCGGCAAGGTTTTCAAACAGAACCTTTCTTTCCTCAAACGGGATCAGCGGGAACCGCTTATAGGTCAGGACCGCCTTGTCTGTCAGCACGCCGATGATCAGTCTGCCGAGTTTTGCGGCCTTTTGAATGATCGCAACGTGACCGCTGTGCACCATGTCGGTCGAAAAGCACATGTATACGGTTTTTTCCTGAAGAGACTCCAACCGATCTCGGATGACCTGCAGGTCGTCCGGCGTATCGATTTCACCGCACAGCGCGTCACGCACGTCTAACGCATAGAGAGAACAATGCTCGGAGATCTCGTTGAAAGCGTTCTCGGCATAACAATTCCGCTGAGACGGATCGCCGCTTTCACAATAACGCTCAATTTCCTGCAGCCAAAGAAGCCAGTCTTTTTTTCTGAATTGATACAACGGCTGCGCGGCCACGGCCTGATCGAAAAAATTGATTCCGATCTGATAGATCCGATCGTCCCGCACGACCGCCTTAAAATCCTTTTGAGGAAGCGGCACGGAAGAAGAGACCGTCATGCAGCTGTACGGAAAAGCCAGAATACGGCTCAGAACGTTTTCTTCAAAAACCAGATCACCGTGCATCAGAAGAATGTCGTCATCCCGCAAATACTGACGCGCACAGTAAATCGAGTAAATGTAATTCGTGGAATCATACAAGGGATTGCGGACAAAAGTAATATTGACATTCAAATCCAGCGAACGACAGTATTCCTCTAAAACAGAATCGTAATATCCTGTGGTTATCACAACGTCATGAACATTTGCCGCAACAAGCAAATGCAGCTGACGGCTTAATATCGTTTCGGCTTTCGAGATCTCGGTCATGCACTTGGGATGATCTTTGGTCAGATCTCCCATCCTGTGACCCAAGCCGGAATTCAAAATCAACGCTGTCATGGTTTCACTCCTCATGAGGATAAGTCTTTTAAGGTCTTTGTTTCTCCTGCTGCGTCAAGCACGATGAAAACAAGTTGATTCTTTGTGAAGCAGCCTTTCAGCCCGTCCGCACCTTTTTGAAAAAACAAAAAGCGAGATGTTCTTTGATTCCGTTTCGTTTTCGTTCCGAAAAGGGGGCGTCTTGTTCATCAGGCAAAGCATCGCCGCTTTGCCCGCCATGCCAATATCGAACTGTATTATACACGTTTGCGGAAAGAAAGTAAAGGCAGCGCGCCGGGAACCATTCCCTGCTGACTACTGACTGCTGACTTATCGTTTCAGCAGCATGAACGGTCTGGCTTCTTCGTCGAGCATCTGCAGTTCGTGAATGCCGAAGGTTTCCATCACCTTCAGCCAGCGCTCGACCATGCCCTCGTCGTATTCCACGGGCAGGAACCCGGCGGTGAGGTAGGATTTGACCGCCCACGGGCGGCCTTCGCCGGTGGTGAGCGAAACGAAAGGCACGCCGCGCTCTTTCAGATTTTTCTGCACGAGGTTGCTCAGGTATTTGCTCAGCCCCTTGCCGCGGTAATCCGGTCGCACGCCGACCCAGTGCATGTCGCCCACGCCGCTGTCCCACACAAAATTGGTCACGGTGGCCACGTGCTCGCCGTTGTGGTCAAGGAACCACACGTCGCGCTCCGGCACGATCTCTTTGAAATCAAAAATTTCGCGCTTGAAATTGGCGGCCTCCTCCTCGGGCGAAAGCGGGTCGCCGGTGCGGATGCACTCGTTCCAGACGTGCCAGTCCTCCGGCCCCTTATAATTGACGAATTCATAACCCTCGGGCAGCGTCAGCTCCTCAAGGTCGTTTTCGGTCAGCCAATACATTTTCAACTGCGCCATGCTCATTCTCCTTCCCGTTTGAACAGATTGTCGTTGTATTGAAACAGCATTTTGCCGTTATCATAATAAATATTTTGATAGCCCTGCGCCGCCGGGTGCGCGCCCAGCCGCACCGCTTTGATGTAGGCGAGCCCGCTGCCGATGCCGATGCCGAGCTGATAGTTGCCGTCCCGCGGGACGGTGAACGGCAGCAGCTTCACTTCGTAAGAGTCATTGTCAAATTCCAGCCTCGCGATCTCCTCGCCGCTGACCTGATCGCGCACAAAAAGGCAGGCCCTGGTGGACGTGAGGACCTCCGCCTTAAACAGGCAGGGCGTATCCTTACGCAAAAAAATGCCCTGATACAATTCCGAACCGTCTGCCACAAAGCCGTGGGCTTCTTCGCTGCGATCAACGCCGACCTCGCCCTCAAAGCCTTCCGTCACCCAGAAGCAGCGCCCGTCGGCAAAGTCGCCGTTGAGCAGCTCCGTCATGCAGGGATAGCCGACCACGTTGCTGATCTTCGTTTCAAAAAAGTTGCTTTCGATGCCGTCGATGACGTTGTTCTCAAACCGCACGTTCGTCACCGGCGGGTTGCCGCCGCGGGTCGTGTAGGGGTTATACAGCCAGTTGCCCAGCGTTTCGATGTGGTTGTCGTGCACATACACGTTGCGCACCTCGACCTTTTCAAGGTCGTCGCAGTCGATGCCCCACAAAATCATGCCGAACGCCTTGCAGTGGTGGGAGATGAGGTCGTTGTGGTCGACCTCGATGTTCTCGCTCGGCTGCGGCTCGTCGGACGACCACCATTCGCTTTTGCGCGGGTCGCGGTAGGAGGAGAAAATATAGACCGAATCGTCGCCCGTATACATTTTGCAGCCCGTGATGCGGATGTTCTGGCAGTTCATCAGGCAAATGCCGTCGCCGTTGCCGTGGCTCCAGTGGTCGATCTTCAAATTTTTGAACAGCCCGTCATGACAGGTGAAGGGCATGACGGCGTAGCTGTGGTAGTTGGTGATGTGCACGTCGCAGATTTCAAAATGATGACAGCGGTAAAACCCGATGGGGCACTGCTTAATGATCTTCGTTTCGTCCGTGATCTCCATCATGCGGATGGTGCCTTCGCCGCGCACGGCAAAATCGTGCGCCCCTTCCGGCGCAAACAGCAGCGGATAGGTGCGGTACCAGTTGTGGCTCCATTTGATCGTTTCGGAAAAATTGTGCCCGAAGTTCGGCACATAGGGTTCGTAGCCGGTTTCGGTCGGCTTGGTGTAATGCGTCGGGTCGGGGTCCTGCAAAAGCTCGGCACCCGGCTCGAACTGCAGCGTGACAAAGCTGCGCAGCACCAGCCCCGCGGTGAGGTAGGTCTTGCCGCCCGGCAGAATCACCGTGCCGCCGCCCTGCCTGTGCGCCGTATCAATGGCCGCCTGAATGGCCGCCGAGTCGTTTGTTTGGCCGTCGCCCGCCGCCGAAAACGGCGCGGCGGTGACGATGAGTTGTTTTTCCATTTTCATCACCCTGCTGATTTTTTAACGATGGTTTGATGATAGCATAATTCGGGCGCGTTTTCAACCGGTTTTCATGTTGTCAGATTGCAATTCTCAAAAAAGCTGCTGAAGCGTCCCGGCTTTTCACATCAGACAAAAAAACAGCCGTCGCCGCGTCAGGCTTGGTTGTTTTTCCTATTGAAATCGAAATCGTTCTATGTTATACTGTGGGCAACCTGACAACAAGGGGCGAGAGCCTCTGACGGAAAGGGACTGGCAAGCACAGCATTTTTCAGATAACAGCCACTCCTTTTGCGGGGAGGCTGTTTTTTTAATGCGGAATTCGGAATGCGGAATGCGGAATTATTTTGCTTCGGCGGCTGCTTCTTTGGAAACATCCTTTTTCCGAACCGGCGGCACGGAAGAATCCGTGCCCTACGGACCAAACAAACAAGTCAGCGCCCCGTGTCATTTCTGGAAACCGCACCGCATTCATTCAAGCAGTAGGGCAAGCATTCTTGCTTGCCGCAAAAAATGCATCATTTTACAATGAAACGGCCAGCTTATCAAATGGAATCGGAGCGAAGCGACCCATCCTTTCGCATTGGTTAAAATTCGGAAGCTGCTCCGCAATTCCGAATTCCGAATTCATAATTCATAATTCATAATTTGGAGGGAACCGACATGACAACACGCGTAGCCGTTATGGCGATCATAGTAGAAAAAGGTGAAGCCGTGGAGCCGCTCAACCGGCTGCTGCACGAATACGGCGACTTTATCATCGGGCGCATGGGGCTGCCCTATAAGCAGCGCGGCGTCAACATCGTTTCCATCGCGCTCGACGCGCCGCAGGACACGATTGCGGCGCTGGCGGGCAAGCTGGGCGGCATTGACGGCGTGAGCGTCAAGACCGCTTACTCCCACGTGACCGGCGATGAATAACGCCGAAGCGCTGCTTGAACGGCTGAACGAGGATCACGCGCTGTCGCTCGACGAATATGAAGCGCTGATCGAGGCGCAAACGCCTGACCTTGCGCAAAAAGCCGCCGCGCTGGCCGACCGGGCGCGCCGCGAAATTTACGGCAACAAAATCTACGTGCGCGGCCTGATCGAGATCGGGAACGTGTGCCGCAACGATTGCTATTACTGCGGCATCCGTCGTTCCAACAAAAGCTGCGACCGCTACGTGCTCGACGACGAAACGATCCTTGCCTGCTGCGACGAGGGCGACGCGCTCGGGTTTCGCACCTTTGTGCTGCAAAGCGGCGAAGGCTGCCTGAGCGTTGCGCGCATTTGTGATCTTGTGCGCGAGATCAAGCGGCGGCACCCCGCCTGCGCGGTCACGCTGTCGCTGGGCGAATATGACAGAGCCGACTATCAAAAGATGTTCGACGCGGGGGCGGATCGTTACCTGCTGCGGCACGAAACCGCCGACAAGGCGCATTACGAAAAGCTGCATCCGGCCGCGCTGTCGTTCGACCGCCGCATGAACTGCCTGCGCGACTTAAAAGCGATCGGCTTTCAGGTGGGCTGCGGCTTCATGGTCGGTTCACCGTTCCAGACCGCGCGGACGCTGGCGAAGGATCTGAAATTCATCGAGGCGTTCCAACCGGATATGTGCGGCATCGGCCCGTTCGTGCCGCACCACGCCACGCCGTTTGCCGACGAGCCCGCGGGTACGATCGAACAGACCTGTTACCTGCTTTCGCTCCTGCGGCTCATCCGGCCGAATCTGCTGCTGCCCGCCACCACGGCGCTTGGCACGGTTGACCCGCGCGGGCGCGAAAAAGGCATTTTGGCGGGCGCGAACGTGGTCATGCCCAACCTTTCGCCCACGGCGACGCGAAAGCAATACGATTTATATGATAACAAAATCTGCACCGGCGACGAATCGGCGCAATGCAAAAACTGTTTGAACATGAGAATGCGCACCATCGGTTTTGAGATCGTGACCGACCGGGGCGACATCAAAAAGTAAGGAGTAACCAAAACATGGCAAGCTACGACCCCAGATCCCTCAAAGCGGAGGAATTCATCAACCACGAAGAAATTCTGGAAACCATTCGCTACGCGAACGAAAACAAGCACAACGTCGCGCTCATCGACGAGCTGCTGGAAAAAGCGCGCCCCAAAAAGAACGGCAACGGCTGCACCTGCGCCGGGCTGACCCACCGCGAGGCGTCCGTGCTGCTGGCGTGCGACATTCCCGAAAAGGTGGAGGAAATGTACGCGCTGGCCAACGAGATCAAGCAGGCGTTTTACGGCAACCGCATCGTGATGTTCGCGCCGCTGTATCTGTCGAACTACTGCGTCAACGGCTGCGTCTACTGCCCCTATCACCTCAAAAACAAACACATCGCCCGCAAAAAACTCACGCAGGAGGAAGTGCGCGCCGAGGTCATCGCCCTGCAGGATATGGGTCACAAGCGTCTGGCGATCGAGGCCGGCGAAGATCCGGTGAACAACCCCATTGAATACATCCTCGACTGCATCAAAACCATCTATTCC
>CAMJHI010000124.1 GCA_946405475.1 uncultured Clostridia bacterium | reverse complement strand
GAGGCGCCGGCTTTTTCTTTTTGCGTTTCGGGCTTTCCGGAACAGGCTCTGCCGGTTCTTCCTGCGGCTCATAGGCTTCTTCCCGCGTCCGCTGCTTTTCACGCTGGCGCTGGGTGTAATCGGCCGCCTTGCTGAACGGCTTGCGCACAAGTGCGAACAGCTGCGGCAGCGACGTGCCGGTGGAAAGCATCAGCACGGCAAACAGCAGGATCAGCAGCGTGATGATGCCGCCGGCCTTTCCGAACAGCTTGGCCAGCGCGCCGCCGATGAAGGAACCGAAAACGCCGCCGTTTGTCACCGTCAGCCCGGCCCGCCACGCATCGGACGCCTGCAGCGCGAGCGGCGTGCCGCGCAGATAATCAGACCCCTTCGTGCCGATATGGATGAGCGACGAAAGGCAGACCGCGATCAGCCCGATGCCCGTCAGGCGCAGGGCGATATTGCCGCCGCTGTTTTCTTTGGAAAGCGTCACGGCGCTGTAAAACATCATGATGGGCAGGGCGATGGAGCAAATGCCGAACAGACCGAACAGCACGTTTTTCATCCACTGCCACGGGTTCGTTTCGCCCGCCGCGGCGCCGCTGGGCACCACGATGATGCAGAGCATCAGCAAAGCGGCCGCAAACAGCAAAACGGAAACGACCTGCTTTTTGGCCGCGTCACGCTGCGCCTGCTGCGCAAGGCGTTCCTGCTCGATCCTGGCCGCCTGCTTTTTCACGCTCTGCTGCGAGGACGGCTTTTTGGACGAGCCGCTTTTTGACTTGCTCTGCTGCGAAGAGGATTTCGGTTTTGATTTTTTCTGATCCGCCATGTTTTTTTCCTTCCGATATTTTGAACTGTCAACCGTATAATCTTTCAAAAACGGCAGCGGCGATCACGGCCGCGCCGACAACCAGACAATAGCAGCCAAACCATTTGAAACGATCTTTCTGAACCAGCTTTTCGATCAGGCGAATGGAAAACACGCCCACGACTGCCGCGGTCACGCCGCCGCAAAGCAGCGTCAGCCAATCAACGACGGCGCCCTGCCGAAAGCAATCGACAAGCTCCAGCACGTTCGCCGCCAGCACGGCCGGGACGCCGAGCAGAAACGAAAACGAAACCGCCCTGCTTCGCTCAACGCCGCACAACAGCCCAACACCAATGGTGGAGCCGGAACGCGAAAGACCCGGAAACAGCGCCGCGAAAAGCTGCGCCGCACCGATCGCCAAAGCCGAACGGACGGTGAGCGGTTTTTCGCTTCGGTTTCGTCTGCCGCTGAGCAGCAGCAAGCACCCGGTCGCGATAAAGCAGCAGCCTTCCGGCAGGATCGTCTGATCCTGCGCGAGAGCCGCGCCGAGATCCATCAGCCGCCGACCGTACCCGACGGGCAGCAGCAACAGCAGCAGCGGAAGACAAGCCAGAAACAAGTGAAACAGCAGCCGTCTGGTTTCGTTTTTTTCTTCGCGGCGCAGCCGACCCCTGACAAGGTCGATCGACACCTGCACCGCTTCGCCCAGCAGCGCGGCGAGCGTTTTGCGATAGACGACGAGAACCGCCGCAAGCGTGCCGAGATGCAGAACCACGTCAAACAACAGCGCATTTTCGCTGACGTGAAAAAAGTGCTGCAGTACCGACAGGTGCCCGCTGCTGGATACGGGCAAAAACTCCGTGAGCCCCTGTGCCGCGCCGAGAAGGATCGCCTGAACGATCGACATAATACCAGCCTCCATTATAGCAGTTTTTATTGCTTTCTTCAACTGTAAGCGTAAATTTTATTAAAATTCTGACGCATACAATTGACAAAAGGTTGGGTTCGTTTTATGATAAACGTGGTATATCTTGAGGAGGAACGAAAATGGGTTACAACATTGCGCAAAAACTGATCCGCTCGCATCTTGTCAGCGGCGAGATGATCCCCGGCGCCGAGATCGGGCTGAAAATCGACCAGACGCTGACGCAGGACGCGACCGGCACAATGGCTTATCTGGAATTTGAAGCCATGGGCGTGCCGCGCGTCAAAACGGAGCTTTCCGTTGCTTACATCGACCACAACACCCTGCAGAACGGGTTTGAAAACGCCGACGATCACCGCTTTATTCAGAGCGTCGCCAAAAAGCGCGGCCTGCGCTATTCCCGCCCCGGCAACGGCATTTGCCATCAGGTGCATCTGGAGCGCTTCGGCAAGCCCGGCAAGACGCTGATCGGCTCCGACAGCCACACGCCCACCGGCGGCGGCATCGGCATGCTGGCCATGGGCGCGGGCGGCATGGACGTGGCCGTGGCCATGGGCGGCGGCACGTATTACATCAATATGCCCAAGGTGCTCAAAGTAAACCTGACCGGCCGACTCAGCCCGTGGGTCGCCGCGAAGGACGTTATTCTGGAAGTGCTGCGCATTCTCAGCGTCAAGGGCGGCGTCGGGCGCATCATCGAATACGGCGGCGAGGGTGTGAAAACGCTCACCGTGCCGGAGCGCGCGACCATCACCAACATGGGCGCGGAGCTCGGCGCGACCACCTCGGTGTTCCCGTCGGATGAAAACACGCTGGCGTTCCTCACCGCGCAGGGCCGCGCCGAAGACTGGTGCGAGCTGAAGGCGGACGACGACGCAGAATATGAAAAGATCATCGACATCGACTTATCCAAGCTGGAGCCGATGGCGGCCATGCCCCACATGCCCGACAAGGTCAAGACCGTGAACGAGATCGGTCCGATCAGGATCGATCAGGTCTGCATCGGTTCCTGCACCAATTCGTCGCTCATGGATATGCTCAAGGTGGCGGCCATTCTCAAGGGCAAGACCGTTCACCCCGACGTGAGCCTGTCCATCGCGCCCGGCTCGAAGCAGGTTCTCAACATGCTCTCGCTCAACGGCGCGCTGGCCGACATGATCGGCGCGGGCGCGCGCATCCTCGAATCCGCCTGCGGCCCGTGCATCGGCATGGGGCAGTCGCCCAACAGCAAGGGCGTTTCCCTGCGCACCTTCAACCGCAACTTTGAAGGCCGTTCCGGCACGGCGGACGCCGGCATTTATCTGGTCAGCCCCGAAGTCGCCGCCGCCAGCGCCATTACCGGCGTACTGACCGACCCGCGCACGCTGGGCGACGCGCCGCAGGTTGAAATGCCGCAGCAATTCCTCATCAACGACAACATGATCGCCCTGCCTGCGGAGGAAAAAGACGCGGACAGTGTCGAAATCAAATACGGCCCGAACATCAAGCCGTTCCCGGTCAGCGAGGCGCTGCCGGAAAGCATTGCCAAAAAAGCGATCCTCAAAGTCGGCGACAACATCACGACCGACCACATCATGCCCGCGGGCGCGAAGATCCTCCCCTATCGTTCCAACATCCCGTTCCTGTCCAATTTCTGCTTCCGGCAGTGCGATGAAAACTTCGCCGAAAACTGCAAGCGCGAAAACGGCGGCATCATCATCGGCGGCGCGAACTACGGGCAGGGCTCCTCGCGCGAGCACGCGGCGCTGGTACCGCTGTATCTTGGCATCAAGGCCGTTGTGACCAAGTCGTTCGCCCGCATTCATGCGGCCAACCTTGTCAACGCCGGCATCATCCCCTTCAACTTTGTCAACGAAGCCGATTACGACAAGATCGACGCCTATGACGAGCTGGAGCTGCCGAACGTGCGCGCGGCGATCGCAAACGGCGAAAACGCGACCATGATCAACAAAACCAAAAACGAGACCTATGAACTCACGTACGACCTGTCGGCCCGTCAGCGCGAGATGATCCTCGCCGGCGGTCTGCTGAATTACACCAGAGAAAACGGAAAGGGCTGATCACCATGTTTGAAGAACAAATCAAAGCGGCAAGCGCCAAATACGAACAGCTCCTGCGCGAGCAGCTCGAACGCAACGAACGCATCAAGGCGGTCGGCGATTTCGTCGATTACAAAGCGCTTGACACCATCGTCATCGGCATTTGCGGCGGCGACGGCATCGGGCCGATCATCTGCAAAGAGTCCGAGCGCATGCTTCGCTTCCTGCTCAAGGACGAGGTCGAAAGCGGCAAGGTCGTGTTCAAAGAGATCGACGGGCTGACCATCGAAAACCGCGTGGCCGCCAACAAGGCCATCCCCGACGACGTGATGGAACAGCTCAAGGCCTGCCACGTCATCCTCAAGGGGCCGACCACGACCCCGCAGGCGGGCGACCCGTGGCCGAACATCGAAAGCGCCAACGTCGCCATGCGCAAGGCGCTCGACCTGTTCTGCAACCTGCGCCCCGTGAAGATCCCCGAGCAGGGCATCGACTGGGCGTTCTTCCGTGAAAACACCGAAGGCGCTTACGCCGTGGGCTCCAAGGGCGTGAACGTGACGGACGAGCTGGCCACCGACTTTGTCGTGACCACCACCGAGGGCACGGAGCGCATCGCGCGGCTGGCTTACAACTATGCCAGAGACAACGGCAAGGGCCGCGTTTCCATTATCACAAAAGCCAATATCATCAAAACGACAGACGGCAAGTTCCTCAACATCTGCAAACGCATCGGCGAGGAATACCCCGAGATCGTCACGGATGAGTGGTACATCGACATCACCACCGCCAAGCTCATCGACGAAAAGCGCCGCAGAGATTTCAAGGTGTTCGTTCTGCCCAACCTGTACGGCGACATCATCACCGACGAGGCCGCCGAATTCCAGGGCGGCGTGGGCACCGCCGGCAGCGCGAACATCGGCAAAAAATACGCCATGTTCGAGGCCATCCACGGCTCCGCGCCCCGCATGATCAAGGAAGGCCGCGGCGCTTATGCCGACCCCTGCTCCATGCTGCGCGCCACCGTCATGCTGCTCAACCACATCGGCTATCAGGACAAAGCCGCCGCGCTGGAAAAGGCGCTTGACATCTGCACCGCCGCCGACGCGAAAATGGCCATCACCGGCCGCGAGGACGGCTGCACCTGCGAAGAATTCGGCAACTATCTGATGGAAACCATCACCAACCTGAATGAATGAGTAAGGGTAAGACGATGAAGAAAAAAGAAAAAGATCAAAGCAAAGAAAAGAAAAGCCTGAAGCTGGGCTGGAAGCATCTGGCTACGGCAGAATCGCTCAACGCGAAGATCTGGACGACGAACTGCCTGCAGCAGGCGGAGATCCCCTACCGCATCAAGAAGAAATACATGGGTCTTCTGGCCAATTTCTTTGATATCCATGACGCGCACAACAGCACCATTCAGGTGAAAGCCAAGGATTACGACAAGGCTGTGGAGGCGCTGCGGAACCTGCCGGAGCGCAACCGCGCGATCCTGCGCAAATCGGACGCCGATTTTGAAGCCATGCTGAAAACGGAATAAGTTATATGCTGCACGATTGCCGGGTCTGCACGGTCCGGCAATCGTTTTTTAATCAAAACGCTGCAGAACCGAAAAGTTTGATTTTTTATGAAAAAGGGCTTGCTTTTTTCGGCAGAATCGTGTATAATGCCTTTCGTTGAGCAACACGGAGAGTTGTCCGAGCTGGTCGAAGGAGCACGATTGGAAATCGTGTATACTGTTAAAGCGGTATCAAGAGTTCGAATCTCTTACTCTCCGCCATCTTAGGATTGCTATTTTAACAAGATAGCAATCCTATATTTTTGCCCTAAAACACCGAAAATACCGTGATAATGGACTGTTTTCAGCATTTCCATAAATCGGACCACAAGAAAAATCCTGAACCGGGGGGTCTCTCGGCTCAGGAATTCTGCTTTTATAGGGGCCTCGGCATCATCAGCGTTACGAAATTTAACGATAACAAAGACTTCTTTCGGCTCATTGCTGATTTACAGCCTTCCGATAATCAGCAAGACTAATGATTTTATTCGATGGAGTGACCGCAACTGGTTCCGCAATGCTCGGAACATCTTCCGTACTCTCTGCTTCGATAATCTTGGCAGGTTTATGCTTGCCGTTCGTTAATTCATGGAGTTTCCGTTTTGCCGCTGGGACGACTTCCGTGCGGAAAAGATATCTGCCCGCAGGAATCAAATCCTCAAATACAAAGCACAAAAGTGCGTTACTCCCTGCCAGCTTAAAAGCCGGAGCTACCATCTGACCGAAAGTTGAACCATAATCCAGCTCAAACTCTGGCTGTTCAGGGTTCCAACTCCGTCTCCCAGAGCTCTTGCGAAGTCCGTTATTGGACTCAATCTCGCCGCGCAGCATTGCTTCTGCTGTAGCCCTTGAAACGGTCCCCTTAACAGGGACCCTGTCATTCATGTTCCTGCGCATTTGTTTTTCTCCTTTTGTCATAGATTTTTTCGTCGTCCTTAAATATCACAAGTGGATTAGCTATGAGAAAATGCTCAAGCCTTTCCATCTCCACTTTGTCAAGTTGGTGGAAGTGACCTTCTTGCCTATCCCAAGAATACACATATACCGTAAAGGACTGCTTGTCGGTATCGTCCTGATTAAGATCCGCAAATCCTGGGTCTTTAATATACTCAAAGCCGCCCGGTACTCCAACCAAACTTGTGTGCCATTCATAAGCGCCGTGACTGTAGCCACGCTCAACGTTCGGCTGGCATAGTGCTGAGATTCTCCACTCCTGACCCATCTTGAATGCGGATCTGTACTTGCCGCGCCGTAACGCCTGCCTGATGGAGGCCTCGGTTTTTCCTATGTATTGGGCATATTCCTCAATCGACATTGTCTTGGCGTCATGTTGTACAACCGCAAAGGTCGTGTCCGGGATGCAGAAATAGTCTTCATCAGGTCGAATAACCATTTTGTGGTAGTCCATGTGCATTAGCTCCAATGTCGCACCTCTACTACTGATCATATATCGGTATGCCCACCAAGGTTCCAGCTTTT
>CAMJHI010000123.1 GCA_946405475.1 uncultured Clostridia bacterium | reverse complement strand
GTCGGTGCTTCTGCCTGACGGCAGAGATCGCCACTGGCGATCCGCACCCTCGGGGAGGGAGGCATTGCGACCGCAAAAAGAAGAACGCCCGCTGCGCTGCAGCAAGCGTTCTTTCATGTCATACCACTGCCGGTTTGGGTCTGCACGCTGACCGCTAATAAAAACAACGACGACCGCTTTTTGAAACGGCCGTCGTTTTGTTTTGTCACTCTTCTTTTCTGTCCTTGCGCCGAAGCAGCTTTTCGGGGTCCTTGACGTAGCTGCGCACGACGCTGCCGCAGTGGCGGCAGACGCTGTGGTAAAGCGACACGCCGCCGAGCTTGTGGCTCGTGGCGGCCACCGCGCCGTAAGCGCCCTGAAACGTTTCGATCATTTCCGTGCCGCCGCAGTACGGGCAGCGGCTGACGTATTCATCGCGGTAAAATTCAGACATGTTGATCCCTCCAATCCAAAAAATGCGCCGGGCGGGCCGGTCAAAGCTGCTCCTGAATGAACACGACCTTGACCGGCGAGAAGGTGACCATCACGCTTTCCTGGTGGAAAAAGGCGCAGAGGTCCTTGGCGATCTCGTTCACGGTCTGCTCGGGAACGTCCAGCAGTTGGAGCATCAGCGTGTTTTCTTCCGTGTAGCGGCCGTCCTCGTGGAAATAGCCGCCGTGGATCATCTGCACGGAAAACGCGACCCGGTAGCTCCGGCAGGCGTTTTTCAGCACAGAAAGGTATTTGGCCGATTCGTGCTTTTGCAGCCCGGTGTCGGCGTCGTTCAGCCCGATGAAAATGGTAGCTTGCTGTGATGCAGAGTTCATATCGTTTCCTCCCAAAAATCGAAATTTGCTTAAACAAATTTCGGAATGAATTGCCTGACGGCATGAATTGACCTGCGGTCATGAATGGCGCTTTGCGCATGAAGGAGCCTGCGGCCGGCAATAAAATGAGCGCGGGCGAAGCCCGCCCATTATGAATTGCGAAGCAATTCAATTCATGGAGCAACGCGAGAAATCATGGCGCAGCCAATTCACGACGGCGAAGCCGTCAATTCATTGTCGCACAGATGTTCCACGTCGCGGATGAGGGTATCGGGAGCGCAGGAGAAACAGATCAGCTATGCTTGATTTTGCTTTTTTGTTTTCCCTGTCAATATCGGGAAATGTATATCGAGGAATCTGCATACGTGTCTGTATATTTCAACCAACAGTATCGTAAATAACACAACGCAAATCGAAATATACCATGTATTAGCAATCTTCAACATGATTGCAGCTTTGCGAAACAGTTGAATCAGGATATAATGTGTTCCGACAATAAATAAAGAGTTATTGCCACACACTTTTAAATACTCGGCTATTCTGTAATGAGCAATAAAACCGCAAACATAGCAGAAAAAAACGCTTCCGAAAATACCGGACATCAAAAAAGCAAAGTAGTGATCTAAGTATCGATCGTAAAACGTTATTTTTCCATTAATCAATAAGCCGAATACAACAAACATAATAAGCGAAAAGCCGAATATCAGAATATGGTTTGTTTTTGTTAATTTTTTGCTTTCATAAATGTCTCTGGCTACAGTTCCCGCGATAAAAAAGAATGAGGAAATAATGGCACGGTCTATCCCGAAATAAGGTATCAATTGTGTTGTATATACGAAATACCCGGCAAAGGCAAAAACCAACATAGCTGCAATTTTCACTACAGGCTTAGCTTGCCGTATTCTTATCAAATACATCACAACATAGATTTCAAACAAAGTGATAAAAAACCAGCAGGGGTCATTAAAACATTTTCCGAATAAAAAGAACAGATATAGTATAAACTGAACGTTCAGTTCAGTCGTTTTTAGGAAAATACTTATAATCGCAAATGCAACAATATAAATAGCCGTAGGAATAAGCAATCTTTTGATCTTTGAAAGAATAAATGCAGAAAAATGTTCCGTTTTTCTGCTTGTAACAAAAACAAAGCCAGACAAAGCAAAAAACAAAGGCATATGAAACGAGTAAATAGCTTGATTGACAATACTCGGAATACAAACATACCAAAGATGTCCGAGAATCACAAGATATACGCCTAATCCTTTAGCTGTATCGACCCAAAGGATCCGATTCTCATTTCCTTCGCTCATAGCTTAACCTCCAAAAGATCGGATGATTGATGGTTGTTTCGTTTTCAAAGCCGCATCTCAATTTCTTGGGAAAAAGCGTGAATAAAAACGCATGTGATATATGTTCGCTTTGCTCACACGCGATATGATATGAATTTCTACGCGCCCTGCAGGGCATATCGCATTCCGAAGGAATATCGCGAATTCCGTCAGGAATTCATATCGCTGCGAATCAGTTTTAAAACTGATTCGCAATGCTGCGTGCGGGGAAACAGGTCAAACGGTGTGACGCAATGGAACCCGTTTTCTTCCGGGCAGGTATAGCCCAGCGCGGCGAAGCGGGCATAATCGCGCGCGAGCGTGGCAGGGTCGCAGGAAACGTAGACGATGCGTTCCGGCTGCATGGCGGCCACGGTTTGGATCAGCCTTTCGTCGCAGCCCTTGCGCGGCGGGTCGAGGATGACGGCGGTCGGGCGGATGTGCTCTTGCTCCAGCTGCCGGGCGGCTTCGGCGGCGTCGCCGCACAGAAAGCGCGCGTTGGTGATCCCGTTCTTTTCGGCGTTTTTGGCGGCATCCTCCACCGCCTGCGGCACGATCTCCACGCCGACGAGCTGCTTGACCCTGTCCGCCATCGTCAGCCCGATGGTGCCCACGCCGCAATACAGATCGAGCAGCACGGTGTTTTCGTCGCACCCGGCGTATTCGGCGGCCTTGGCGTAAAGCCGTTCGGCCTGATCGCGGTTGACCTGATAAAACGACAGCGGCGAAATGTCAAATTGTTTGCCGCACAGCGTGTCGGTGATGAAGCCCTTGCCCCAGAGCGTCCGGCATGTTTCGCCCAGAACGACGTTGGTGCGCTCGCGGTTGACGTTGAGCACCAGCCCCGTCACGCCCAGCGGCGCGCAGCGTTCGATGAGCGCGTCGGCGCGGGGCAGCGCCGTGCCGTTGACGACCAGACAAAGCATGAGCTCTTTGCAATCCCTTGACGCGCGGATAAAAATATGGCGCAGCAGCCCCGTGTGAGTGGTTTCGTCGTAAACCGAAGCGTCGTTTTCTTCGATCCAGCGCCGTACCGCCTCGGTCACGCGGCCGAACGCTTCGGGCTGCAGGCGGCAGCCGACAGCGTCCACCACGCGATGGCTGTGGCGCGAAAAAAAGCCGATCCTGACCGCGCCGTTTTCCCGCTGAACGGGCAATTGCGCCTTGTTGCGGCAGCCGACGGTCTGTTCGGCGCCGACGATGGGCTGAACCTTGAGCGGCAGCCCGGCGATGCGCTGAAAACAGCTTTCAACGTGCTCCTGCTTGATCTTCAGTTCCGCCTCGTAGCGGATGTGGCGGTAAACGCAGCCGCCGCAGCGGGCGAACACCGGACAATCCGGCTGAGTGCGGTCGGGGGACGGTGTGAGCAGCTCGTCGATTTTGGCATAGGCGTAGGTCTTTTTGGTTTTGAGAACGTGCGCCGTGATGCGATCGCCCACGGCGGTCAGCGGCACAAACACCGCCATGCCCTCGGCGCGGCCGACGCCGCTGCCCTCCGAGGTCATGCCGGTGATTTCCAGTGGAAGCCTGTCGTTCTTTTTCAAAAAAGTTCCCCGCCGTTTCTTGTAAAATGGAATCGTCTTGTTATAATAAAAAAGGTGATCAATGTGGAAAATACGTTTGAAAAAATCTATGAGATCGTGCGCCGCATCCCGAAAGGGACCGTCGCCACCTACGGTCAGGTGGCGCTGCTGGCGGGCAACCCCCGTTTAGCGCGCGTGGTCGGTTATGCGCTGCACGTTAATCCCGACCCCGACAGCATTCCCTGCTACCGCGTGGTCAACCGCTTCGGGCGCGTTTCCCCGGCGTTCGCCTTCGGCGGCGAAAACCGGCAGATCACGCTGCTGGAGGCCGACGGTATTCCCGTCACGGACGGGTGTGTGGATCTGACCCGCTATCAATGGCAGCCGGAGATCAGTGACTTTTGACTTCAGCCGATTTTTTCTTTTTAACAGATAAAACGATCACGGCCAGCAGGGCGAATACGCCGATGCCCAACAGCGCCCCGGCGGAATCCACCGCGATATCCGTGACCTGAAAAGCGCGCCCGGGGATAAAGAGCTGATGAATCTCATCCGTCAGCGCATACGCCGCGCAAAGGGCGAGCGTGAGCCACGGGCTGCGGCGCGAACAGGTGAACGTGAGCGACGTGCTCATCAGAAAGCCGAGCGCCGTGTATTCGGTGAAATGCGCCAGCGTGCGCACCCCTTCGTGCCCGAGGCGTTCGATGATCGGACCGAGCAGTTCAAAGAATTTGGAATAGACGTCCATGCTGATCTCGGCTGAATCGTCCGAGGTCTGTTGAGAAAAGAAAAAAATCACCGCCATGCAAAGCGCCGTGAGCACCCAGCTTGCGGCGCATAACGCTTTTTTGCCCTTTGTCATTTCAGCATCTCCATTTCCGCCATCAGCACGGTCTTGCCGGAATGGTTCACGATCAGCCCCTGCGCTTTTTCGGCGATCGCGCGGTAGCTGGCGGTGTATTGCAGCGGGCAGACGACCGCGTTCTGGATCAGATAGGCCTGCGCGGCCGTCACCGCCTCCACAAGCTGCTTGTCGCCGGCGGCGCGGCGCACGTTATCCAGCAGCGTGTTCATCTTTTTGGAGGTGAAGCGGCCGTAGTCGGCGGCCATGAATTCCTCCAGAAAATCCAGCGGCGTCTGCGCGGCGGTTTCCACCGCGGTGATGATGCACTGGTAATCGCCGCTTTCAAAGCGGGCGCGCAAAGCCTCCGCCTCAAGCACCTCCACCTGAACGGCGAATGAGAGGCCGAACACCTTTTGCCAGCTCTGCATCACGGCGCGCACACCGTGTTCATATTCCTCCGGGCACAGCACGCTCAGGGAGATCCCCTCGTCGCCGCTGACTTTTTTGAAGTATTCGGCGGCCTTTTTTTCGTCATAGGCCAGCCGCCCCACGGCGGGTGAGATCTCGGTGGAGCTGCGGCCGCTCACCGTGCAGGAGGGCGGCACGATGCCCTTTGGCTGTTCGGTGAACCCGAGCGCCGAAAAATCCGTGGCCTTCGCCAGCGCAAAGCGCAAAGAGGCGTTTTTGGTGAGCGGATCGGCGCAGTTGAAAAACAGCGCCAGCAGCCCGTTTTCCACGGTCTGCACCGTCACGCCCTCTTTTTTCAGTTCCTCCGCCTGCTCCGGGCGCACCGGAGCCGAACAGTAGGTGCCGTTGCTCAGGTTTTTGACCAGCACGTCGTCCGACACGGCGAAGGGCAGATTCACCTGATAGACCTTCGCGGAAAAATGCCCGTTGTCCGGGTTGCGGCGCAGCACGATGGAATCGCCCTCATACCAGCGCGACAGATAAAACGGCCCGTTGCACAGCATGCAGGCGGCGTTGAGCCCGTAGCGGCCCTTGGTCGCTTCAAAAAACAGCCGGTGGCACGGCATGGCGATCGGTTCGGTCAGCGCCTGCAAAAAGCTTGCGCTGGGGTATTCCAGCGTGATCTCCAGCCGGTAGCGGTCGAGCGCTTTCACGCCGAGCTCCTGCAGCGGCTTTTTGCCCTGATTGACCGCCGCCGCGTTTTTGATCATGGAAAGCTTGCCTGCGGCGGGCGCTTTCGTGTTGGGATCGAGCGCGTGCTGCAGCCCGAAAGCAAAATCCACCGAGGTCACGTTCAGGTCGAGCGCGGTCTCGTACTTTTCGCCGAGCAGATCCTTGTGGTTGGAGTTGATGTGCCATTTTGCGTCGCGCCTCAGCGTGAACAGATAGGTCAGCCCGTCGCTGCTCACCGAAACCTGTTCGGCGGCGGCGGGCACGATCTTGCCGTCGGCGTTTGCCTTGACCAGTCCCTCAAAGCAGTTGGCGATCACCAGCTTTTCGCTTTCGGTCGTTGCGATCTGCGGGTCGAGGGTGTGCGGCTCCTGCGTCAGCGGCAGGCGCACGGTGGCGTCCTTGACGGTTTTGGAGCAGGCGCACAGGTTGGCGCACAGAACGAGCATCAGCAAAACCGCCGTGATGCGAAGGTAATTTTTCATAAACAGTCCGCCTGTTGAGTTGATCATTGATTGTTTTCCATCCATTTGGCGAGCTGATCGGCCAGCGCGCTGCTGCCCTTCGGCTCGTTTTTTGCCTGAGAACGCATATAGTTCGCCACGTCGCGCTTGCCTGCGCCCTGACTCTCTTTGCGCTTTTCAAAATCACTGAGCTTTTCACGGTAGCCGCACACGCAGTAGAAGGCCTTTTTGTCGCCCTCGCCGCGCATTTCCAGCTTTTTGTGGCAGTTGGGGCAGCGGGCGTTGGTGACGCGGCTCAGGCTCTTGCGGTAGCCGCATTCCCGGTCGGGGCACACGAGCATGCGCCCGTTTTTGCCCGTGACGTCCAGCAGGTTTTTGCCGCAGTCGGGGCAGGTTTCGCGCGTGACGTTGTCGTGCCGGTAAACGGCGTCGGAGGCGATCACGCCCGACACCAGGTGCGAGGCATAGCGGCGCATCTCATCCACAAAGGTTTCGCTCTTTGCCTGCCCTTTGGCGATTTTTTGCAGCTCCAGCTCCCATTTGGCCGTCAGCTCCGCCGATTTCAGGTCGGGCGGCACCAGCCCGATGAGCTGTTTGCCCTTGGAGGTCGGCACAAGCTCCTTGCCGCGGCGTTCGACGTAGAACGTGTCGAACAGCTTTTCGATGATATCCGCCCGGGTGGCGGGGGTGCCGAGCCCGGAGGTCTCC
>CAMJHI010000122.1 GCA_946405475.1 uncultured Clostridia bacterium | reverse complement strand
CATGTCAGGCGGGGAACCGAGCAGCATTAAGCAAGCCGCACGGTGCGCCACAGTCCGCCTGCACGCTTCATGACCAAGATAAGGCTTGTACTTTTGAAATAAGGGGGTGAGCCGGCATGTACCGCGCGCTTTACCGCAAATGGCGGCCGAATCAGTTTGACGACGTCGTCGGGCAGCAGCATATCACGCAGACGCTGCGCAACGAGCTTGTGGCCAACAAGCTGGCGCACGCCTATCTGTTCACCGGCTCGCGCGGCACGGGCAAAACCACCTGCGCCAAAATTCTGGCCAAGGCGGTCAACTGCGAGCACATGGTCGACGGCAACCCCTGCAACGAGTGCGAGGTCTGCCGCGGCATCGATTCCGGCGCGATCCTCGACGTGGTCGAGATCGACGCGGCCAGCAACAACGGCGTTGACAACATCCGCGACCTGCGTGAAGAAACCAACTACACGCCCGTGCGCGCCAAATACCGCGTTTATATCATTGACGAGGTGCACATGCTCTCCATCGGCGCGTTCAACGCGCTGCTCAAAACGCTGGAGGAGCCGCCCGAATACGTCAAATTCATTTTAGCCACCACCGAGGTGCACAAGCTCCCCGCCACCATCCTGTCCCGCTGTCAGCGGTTCGATTTCAAGCGCATCGAGCCGGAGGACATCGCCGAACGTCTGGCGACGGTGGCCGAGGGTGAGGATATCACGCTCGAGCGGGAGGCGGCGCTGCTCATCGCCCGCGTGGCGGACGGCGCTTTGCGCGACGCGCTGAGCCTGCTCGACCAATGTGCCGGGCAGAGCGACACGGTCACGGCCGATCTGGTCAGCCGCGTGGCGGGCCTGACCGGGCGGGAGCATCTGTTCCGGTTGGCGGAATGCATTCGCCAAAACGACTGCGCCGGCGCGCTGACGGTGATCGACGAACTGCACACCGCTTCGTGCGATATGGAACGGCTTTGTGCACAGCTCATCGAGCATTATCGCAATTTAATGATCATCCGCGCGGTCAACCGCCCCTCGGGGCTGATTGTCTGCACCTCTTCCGAGCTGGAGCTGCTGGAGGAACAGGCGAAGGGCTACACGCTGGAAGGCATCATGCACGTTTTGAGCGTGCTGGAGGAGGCGGCTGCCTCCATGCGCAAGGGCGCCAACCGCCGCATCGAGGCGGAGCTGGCGTTTGTGAAGCTGTGCACGCCCAACGCCGACACGTCGGTGGAGTCGCTCCTCAGGCGCGTGGCCGAACTGGAAAAAGCCGTGCGCAGCGGCGTCGCGGCGGCTCCGGCCGTACCGCGAACCGAATCGGCCGCGCCTTCGCCCGCCGCCAAGCCATTGCCCAATGGGGAATGCGCCGCGTGGGCCGATATTTTGCAGGAACTCAAAACCGTCAACATGCCCATGTTCGCCATTTTGGCGGATTCTTCGGCGCGCGTGCAAGATCAGTATCTGGTCATCGCCTCGCCCAATCCGTCCGTGGGCGCCATGCTCAAGGCGGGCAGCAACGCCGTCGACTTAAAAAAGGCGGTGTTCAGCGTGACCGGCTGCCGGTATAAGATCGGCGTTGAGCGGCCGAGCGAACCACCCGCGCCGCCCGCTCCCGAAGACGATCCGCTGGCTTCGTTTTTGAAAGAAGCCAAAAAAATGGGCGTTGATATTCAGACCACATAATTTTTCCCGAAAGGAACGATCGATATGAAAGCAAGAATCCCCGGTGCGCAGGGCGGCGGTCAGGCTGCCATGCTCCAAAGGCTGCAGGATATGCAGGCGCAAATGCAGAAAACGCAGGAAGAGGTCGAAGCGACCGATTTCACCGCTTCCTCGGGCGGCGGTGTGGTGGAAGCCACCGTGACCGGCGCGAAGGAACTGAAGGATATCAAGATCGACCCCGAAGCCGTTGACCCCGAAGAGGTCGAAATGCTTCAGGATATGATCATTGCCGCCGTCAACGAAGCGCTTCGCAAGGCGGAGGAGGCCATGAACAAAGGGATCGAATCCGCCAAGGGCGGGCTGAATATCCCCGGTCTGTTCTAAGGAAACACTGAATAAATCACAAGCGCACGAGGGAGCGGATCTTTTTCCGTCATATTGCACCAAAAATCCTTGTTTTGCGTCAGCAAAGCGGCGGCTTTTTTGCACAATCTGACGAAAAAATCTCTCGCTCCCTCGCACACTCTGATTTAATCAGCGTTTCCCTAATTGAAAATCTGAAGGGAAGTGCGGTTCGGGCATAAAAGGAAGATATTGCTTCTCTTTTTGTGCGCTTTCCGGATCGCATGGCGATTGATATGAGCTACGAAGTTGCTTCTCTGGCAAAACTCATCGAACAGTTTGAACGCCTGCCCGGCATCGGCCGCAAAACCGCGCAGCGGCTGGCGTTCCACGTGCTGAACCTGAGCGAGCAGCAGGCGCAGGAGTTTGCCGACGCGATCACTCAGGCGCACCAGAAGATCCACCGCTGTGCGGTGTGCTGCAACCTGTCCGAGGATGAGCTTTGCCCCATCTGCGCGCGTCCCGGGCGCGATAAAAGCACCATCTGCGTGGTGGAAGACCCGCGCGACGTGCTCGCCATCGAACGCACGCACGAATACAACGGCACTTACCACGTGCTCCACGGCGTGATCTCGCCCATGAACGGCGTCGGGCCGGAGGAGCTGACGGTCAAGGAGCTGATCGCCCGCATGGGGGGCGAGGTGAAAGAGGTCATCATGGCCACGAACCCCACCGTCGAAGGCGAAGCGACCGCGATGTATCTGTCGCGCCTGCTCAAGCCGCTGGGCGTGTCGGTGAGCCGGCTGGCCTACGGCGTGCCCGTGGGCGCCGATCTGGAATATGCCGATGAGGTCACGCTCTTGCGCGCCATCGAGGGCCGGCAGTCGCTCTGACTTTTAACAAAAAACAAAATCCGGTGAAACCGGACGATCGAAAAGAATCCTCCTGTGATGCTAAGAAAGCATCATGGGAGGTTTTTTTGTCCGGAAGTCAAGCATAAAGCGGGATCCGATCATGCTCCCCGAGCCTGTCGGCAGACTATGGGGAACGCCAAATCAAGCAGAGCAATCAGCGCCCTCTTCCGTCGTCTCCTTCTCGCTTTGCGTTTGCAGCGCTCTGATTTACGAAAACGTTAAAAACAGAAAGTATTAAATAAATAATTTTTGCTCTTGACGGCTTGTATTAAGAATGATAAAATGATACAAGAAATACTATGAATATAAACTGAATTGGTGTACTTGCACGAAAAAAATCACAAAAAGCCCAAAAAAAGCGGTCAGATTTTCAACAAAGTGTCCGATAAAAGCTATCCGGACAGCTTATGATGGGCTGAAAGAAAAATTTTACTTTTGCTTAGGAAATTTCCGGTTCCACACCTTGTTGCGCCCTGCCCGGGGCGGCTGGTATGTTGTGGTTTCGGTGGTTTTAACCGGTCGGCCGGTGGCTGATCGGGCGGCGGCGCGAGCCGCTGCGAAAATCTTTTGCAGGGGCGGGCTGTGTTCGCCTCATCGGGGTACGCACCTGCCGCAAGGCGGGCAGAGCCCACCCCTGCAGCCAGCGGGAACAAGCCGCAAGGCGGTTTCCGAAACTCATAAGCGGAAGATTCCGCAATTGCTCATGCCCGGCGCATATTATTTATGGTATAGTGACGGGCAAATTTCAACAGGAGGTTGATCGCATGAAAATGAGCAAACGAATTCTTGCCATGCTGTTGGCGGTGCTCATGGTCGCGTCCATCGCGCCCATGTCCGTCATGCAGGCAGCGGCCGAGAACATCACCGAAGCCGTCAGCGACTTGGGCGATGCGCTGGCCGTCAATTCGGCAGAAGAGCCTGCCGAGACGCCGGAGGACGCAGCTCCGGCGGAAGAACCCGAACAAAACGAGGAGGAGCCTGCGGCGGCAGAACCGGCCGCGAGCGAATCCGAAGAAACCGAAGCCGCTTTGAGCGAGGAGCCTGCTTCTGAAGAGCTTGCCTCTGAAGAGCCTGCTTCCGTGGAACCTGCTTCTGAAGACGACGCTTCCACTGAGCCGGCTGAAGCGGAAGAAGCTTCGTCTTCCGTTGAGACCACTGCCGCAGAGGCGACGACCGAGGCAGTCAAAAAGGCTGCGCGCCGCGCGCCGCTGGCAGCAGGGCCGGAGCTTGATCTCGGGCTCAACGGCTACAACAACGGGCTCGGCCGTTTTGAGTTCAATTCAGACGGTACGTTCCGCATTCTGCAGTTGTCCGACATTCAGACGCAAGAGGGCAGCATGCACGACGGCGTCTATGAAAGAACCAACGGCATCAACCGCGCGACGATCAACACCATTCAGAACGCGATCCGCTTTTACAAGCCGGATCTGATCGTCATGACCGGCGACCAGATCGGCACCCTGACGATGCCGCGCGCCAACTTCCAGCACGTTGCCAACCATTACCGCGACATCATCATCGGCGCTGACCCGAACGTGAAGTTCGCGCTTGTGTTCGGCAACCATGACCCGGCTTCAACGATTGACGGCGTTACGGGCGAAGCGAGCACGCAGATCCAGTATGAATGTTACAAAACTGCGTTCGGCGGCAACTTTGTCGATTACGACGTTTCGAGCCTGGCCGGTACCGGCAACGGCAAGATCGACATTTATGCGGGCAACTCTGTCGCGGCGCAGGCGTTCCTGTTCGACTCGCAGCAGTCCTGCATCGGCGCTTCCAACGGTGAAGATTCAGGCTCTGCGAACAGGGCGATCGTGAACTGGTACAACAGCAACGCCACCGCGCCCAACCTGGTGTTCCAGCACATTATCCTCAATGAAGTCATGCTTTACGGCACTGACGGCTCCCCGCTTGCCGCCAATCAGAGCAACGGGCTGATCGCGGGCGTTTCCAGCGGCGGCGTCGGCGGCAGCTACGGCACGTCCAACCTTGCGCTCGCTTCGGGCGCAAGCGGCGAATTGAACGAAACGCCCTGCCCCTACGGCGCGGGGATCAATCGGTATGCCACCAAGCAGCAATTCCTCGGCATGGCGAACCACAATTGTCTGGGCGCCTTCTTCGGCCATGACCACGTCAACAGCTTCGGCGGGCCGGTCACGGTTTACGGCAAAACGGTCAATTTCTACGCCTGCCCCGGCATGACCAGCGAGGAATATTACGGCGGGCAGGTGCCCGGCGTGCGTACCATTACGCTCACCAGATCCGGCAGCTCGGTCAACCTGAACACGCAGGTTTACGGCATGGATGAGATGGAGGTTCAGTCGGCTTCCTCTCGCGTGTCTCAGAACGAGGTCGGCGCGCTCAACGGCGGCATTCCGGCCATCGGCACCGTCGCCGTGCCCGCTGTGCTCTATCAGGGCGCCGCGGCTAACAACAGCGACCCGGTCCAGAACCAGAGCTTTGGTACGGTCCTTCAAAAATACATTTATAATTATCAAACCATGCATATCGACGCTGCGAACACCGCGGTGCGCTTTGCGCTGCCCCCAAACGCCACGTTCAACAGCATCACCGCCAAGGTGAGCACGTCAACCAGCACCACGGTGAACATGAACGGCAGCACGTCGATCAGCCTTGGCTCGCCCTCTACCGAAGCGATCGACGGCGGCGCCACGCTCTACACCTGGAAGCTGGCGGAAGGCGCCAACCTCGGTTCCGGCGCGAAGGACGTTGTCTACACCGTGACCTACACGCAGGGCGGCGTTCAGAAAACTGTCTACGCGGTCAGCTGCGTGGAAGATATCAAGATCCCGGCCGGTTATTCGGTCTGGAAAACCAGCGGCGCTGACAATGACTGGGCGAAGATCATCAACTCCAAATACATGTTCGCCGTTTCGGGCGATAACGTCTACGGTGCGGCGCAGTCGACCAATACGGTGTCTTATGACTCCTATTTCATGGGCTATTCCAACGGCTGGCAGCGTCTGTTCACCTATCAGAACGGTAACTTTAACGCTCAAAAATCAGGCGACACTTACGGGGCGAACTACGGTCAGTATCAGCTCGGCGGCACCGACAGCCGCTATGCGCTGGTTTACAACGGCAGCAACTACGGGGAAGACGGCGACAACACCACCATCACTTACAAAACCGGGGCGGGTTCCACCACAAACTTCTTCCCCTCAGGTCTGCGGCCGAACAATTCGGGGCAGACCCGGCCGCCCAAGGCTGACATCTATGTTGACACCGGCAAATATAAGGTTGCTTCCAACGGTCAGTTCTATTACGGCGCCAAGCTTTCCTTCATTAACACGCACATTGCTGAAGACGTTGCCTCGTCTGCCAACGTCCGCGATTATCCCACTTACGTGGCCGGCATCGGCTTCCAGAACCGAAGCGATGACGCCAGCTTTGATTACGGCTCTCTGCTCGGCAACGGCAACGACGGCAGCGTGTTCAACAACGGTTACTGGCGTGACTGGGGCAACTTCCAGGCTACGCTGAAGACCGCCATCGAAACGGAACAAGCCGCTGATAATATGGCGGCTAATACTCAGGTGGCAGGCTACTATGCGGCAAATCAGTCGCTCAGCCATGTCACCACCACGCACACCAACGGCAACATGACCGCCGCCAACGAGATTCCCAACGGCGGTCTGCTCAGCTATGAGCTCACGTCGGACGGCACCATGGTCGCCGACGGCACCAGACTGTCCATGATCGTGGGCGGCCGTGTGGCGCAGCGTTCCTACGACACAAACTACATCATGCACACCTTGCAGGCCATCGACCTCAACTTCCACACCTACGACAAGGCCGCGCTGCGCAAGCTGGTTGAAAATGAAATGCAGCAGGCGCGCAGCGGCTCCGGCACGGTTTACACCACCTGGCGTCAGGCGCTTGCCAACGCGCAGGCGATTCTGGTCGATGCCAAAACCAACCAGACCGAGATCGACGCGGCGGCCAGCGCGCTCACCGCGGCCAAAAACGCTGTGGTGCAGGAAGAGCTTGGCATTACCGTGGGCGACCCGAG
>CAMJHI010000121.1 GCA_946405475.1 uncultured Clostridia bacterium | reverse complement strand
TCCGCTATCCGCTATCCGCTATCCGCTATCCGCTATCCGCTATCCGCTATCCGCTCGAAATTTGCAAAGCAAATTTCGACAAAAAGCGGTCAGCCGAAACTGACCGCAAGCGAATTGGTAACAATCAATATTTGAAAAACTGGGGCAGGAATTCCTTATGCGCCCACTTCATTTCGGTGAAGCACTTGAGCGCCTTTTCGTAGTCGCCCACGAGCGGGTGCACCATCAGCGCGTTCATGGCGGCGGCGTCCGAACCGGTCATGCCGGCCTCGACCGTGTATTTTTCATAGGTTTTGACAATGCGCATGAGCCCCTGCATGTGGGCGTTCACCGGCACGTCGACGGGCACGGGGGTGGCGCCGTCTTTGCCGATGACGGCCGCGATCTCAACGACGTCGTCATCCGCCATAAAGTCGAGCGTGCCGTTATTCTTGATGTTGACCACCTGCACGTCGCGGATATCGTTGGCAATGGAGTTGATCAGCGACACCGCCGCGAGCGAATATTTGTAGCCGCCGCGCTTGTCGAGCAGGGCGGGCTTGGTGACGATGCTTTCATCCTGATAGAGCTCCAGCAGGCCTTCTTCGATCTCCATGCACTCTTCCGCGCGGGTCTTGCTGCCGTCGCGCTGGTGGGCAAGCTTGGCCTCGCGGCAATAGTAATACTGCAAATAAGACGAGGGCAGCCCCTGCACCGCGCGCAGGCAGTCCATGTCAAAGCCGTCATCCTTGATGTTGTTCATCACCGTGGGCGAAAAGCCGTTTTCAAGCATTTCGGGCAGCAGCTCTTTGCCGTCCTTCTTCACGCTGGTGATCCAGCTCAGGTGGTTCAGGCCGACGTAGGTCACCTGGCTGTCCTCGCCGGTGCTTTCTTTGATGTCGTCGATCATCGTGATGGGCACGTTGCACAGGCCGATGTTTTTGACGTTGGTGTGGTTGAGCACGAACTCGGTGATGATGCCCGAGGGGTTGGTGAAGTTGATCAGCCACGCGTCGGGGCAGATCGCTTCGATCTTGTTGCAGATGTTCTGCATCACGGGGATGGTGCGCAGCGCCTTGAAGAAGCCGCCGATGCCGGTGGTCTCCTGCCCGATGAGGTCATAGCGGCGCGGGATGGATTCGTCGAGGTAACGCGCGTGCAGCTTGCCAACGCGAATTTGCGTCACCACAAAATCGGCGCCCTGAAGAGCCACATCCAGATCGTCCGTGAACACCACCTCGGTGTCCATGTTCGCCTTTTTGAGCATGCGCACGCACAGGCTGCCGACGATGTCGCGCTTGCGCTCGTCGATATCCATAAAGGAGATTTTTTTCAGCTTCAGGCTGTCGCGTGCTTTGATGAAGCCGTCGACCAATTCCGGGCAATAGGTGCTGCCCGAGCCGATGACGGCCACGTTGATTTCTTTCATTTCGATCTTCCTCCTTATTTCAGGTAATCTTGTAATATCCAGTTGACGCAGCCGTAGACCGGGGCGTGCGCCAGCTTTTTGAAGCAGAGCTTTTTGGCGGTGAGCGCCTGCGCCTTATGTTCCATCAAATCGGTGTAAACGGCGGAGGGCAGCTTGGTGTGGATGGAGCCGGAAAGCACCACCTCGACCTCGTCGCCAAAATCCAGCCCGTTGGCGTGGGCGGCAATGAGGTAAGCTCCGCGCTGCGCGAGCGCGTCCACCGCGGCCATCACGGGCGCGTCGCCCTGATCGGCGGCGGCAAAGAAAAAGTCGATGAGGCGCATGACGAAGCGATCGAATTTGTCGGGGTCTTCATACATGCTCACCGTGTCGAGGAATTCCTCTTCGCTGTGGATGTCGAATTCCTGATAAAACATTTCGGTCATGGCGGTTTTCGCCACGTGGAGCATCACGTCGTCATAAATGATGCGCCAGGCGGTGACGGCGATCTGGTGCCCGCCGCCGATGTCGCCCGAAAATTCGCCCAACCCCGCTAACTGCTTCATCGTGCCCTTGCGGTCAATGGCGTTGCAGCACATGCCCGTGCCCATGTTGTAGCCGATGGCGGCGCCGGTTTCGGACCCGGCCTTGACGACCAGAAAACCGTCGTTAAAAATCACAAAGTTTTTCAGGCCTTTGGCGGCCAGACGGCTGCAAACCTCGTCGTGCTGGAACGGGTGGTCGATGCCCGCCAGCCCCATGAGCGTGAAGCTCACGTCGTCGAGCGCAATGCCCTGCTTTTTGACCAGCTCGGTCAGGCCGCCGAAAATGATCTCGGCCGCCTCGTCGTAAGAGCCCTCCAGATTTTCATGGTTGCTGCCGGGGGTGCGCACCTCGTTGAGGATGGTGCGGTTTTCATCGAACAGCGCGTAAACGGTTTTGGTGCCGCCGCCGTCAACGCCGATGTAATATGCCATAACGATCTCCTTCTTTCGTCATATTTCATGAATGAGCTGTTCCGCGCACGGAGCGCAGAGCCGGGCGATCAGAAGCGGAAAAGCGCTTTGGTCACCGGTTTCCAGAAACGCTGGGAAGCATCCGCAAACGCTTTCCAGATTTTCACAATGAAAAGTTCAGCGCGCGGCACACCGGCCGAAACGAGCTGCGAGCCGTCCTGTTCGGCAAGCTCGCACGCCGTCAGCACCCGGCTTTCGTAAGCGCCGTCCTCATGCAGGGTGATGACCCGTGAGCCCCAGTTGATCTTTCGCAGCAGAATATGCGGCTTGATGCTGGGCGTGTTGACGATGTCGACGCCGTCGATCTCCACGGTGAAGCTGTTGTAATGATCGTGGCCGCAGAAGATCGCGCGCACGTCGCCGTTTTGGCTCATCGCGTCAAGCTGGCCGTAATTGTAGTAGCCCGGACAGGGCTTTTCAAAAATATAACCGTCCTTCATGTTGGAAAGGTTGGGGATCGGGACCAGGTCATAGGAAATGCCGTCATACTCCCGCACGCCGGCGTTATAGTCTTTGGCGACGGGAAAAAGCTTGTCGTAGATCTCCTGCACGATGATGTGCTGGAACACGACCGCGGGCACGTATGCGCCGCCGTTTTCCGCTTTCCTCGCTTCCGCCTTGGCCTGATACCACGCGATCTGTTCCGGATGCACCGACTCATAGCCCTTGCCCTTGACCTCACAGCCGGAATCGAAGCAATAAATATCGTAAGCCACACGGCTGCCGTCGTGCGAATAAACGGGGAAGCTGCAGGTGCCGCAGCCGAACAGCGCGGGGTCTTCATCCGTGCCGATGAAATACGCGCCGCCGTATTCTTTATAAAAAGCGAACATTTCGTCGATCGAGTAACCGTGCAGATAGTCGTGGTTGCCGAAGGTAATCACGAAGGGGATTTTTGCCTGCACAAAAATGTCGCAGATCTCTTGGATCGCGGCGGGCTGATCCTCGTTCGCGGCCTCGGACATGTCGCCCCCCAGCACCACCAGATCGGGCTTGGCGGCGGCGAGCGATTCCAGAACGAGCTGCCGGTGAAGGGTGGGCAGCGGGTAATAGCAGTGCCAGTCGGTCAGATGCAGGATCGTGAAATCGCCGTTTTGGTCAAACGTCAGGCGCGTCGGCGCGCTCTGCGCAAAGCAGAGCAGCTGAACGGCGGCGGCCAGCAGAACGACCAGAAGAAGACAGACGGTTTTTTTCAACGGTTTCATTTTTTCTTCCTTTCGCGGCAGATTATTATAGAAAAATATACGATCCCTCGTCAGCGTTTCGCGGCACGCAGGAATGCGTGCCCTGCGGATTTCCGCCAGATCGGCGGAAAAGGTAAAAAAGCAGCGGTTTCCTGACCCTTACCTCTTAACTCTTAATTCTGACCTCTGAACTTTTAATTCACGTCATAAAATTCCGTGCAGACTTCTTCCAGACAATACCGTCCGCGGCGGTAGGGTTCGCGGTCGATCCACAGGCCGTTGGTGAAATCGGGCACGGGCACGGGGTGGCTGCCCATGGCGATGGATTGCTCGGACAGCGCGGTCACGCACATCCACACGGCGGTGTCGTACACGTCGATGGGCGGCGCGACGTTGTTCATGGCCGCTTCCGCAAAGGCGGAGAGCACCAAAAAGTCCATGCCGCCGTGGCCGCCGTGAACGCCCTTGACAAAATATTCCTTCCAGAGCGGATGCTCGTATTTTTCAATGTAAGGCAGCACCGGCTCCCACTGCTCGTGCGGGCTGACGCCGTCGAAATAGATCTGGTTGTCGTCCTCGGTGTAGGCGCCCTTGGTGCCGTCGATGCGGTAGCCGCGGGAATAGGGGCGCGGCAGGGTACATTCATGGGTGAGCAGAATGGTTTCGCCGTGGGCGCATTTGAGCATGGTGGTGACCACGTCGCCCTCGGTGAATTTGTAATCCTCCAGATCGTAGCCGTCGGGGTGCTGCTTGCGCGCATAGGCGTTGAGCCCCCGGGCGGGGCTGGCCATGGACACCAGCGACACGATGCGGTTGCCGCGGTTGATGCCCAGCAGCTTGCAGATGGGGCCGAACTGATGCGTGGGGTACAGCTCGCCGTTGCGGTTCATGAAGTTGAACAGACGGCCGTGGCGGTTTTCGCGCCCGTGCAATATTTCATCGCGCAAATCGTGCTGGTAAGCGCCCTGACAGTGAACGACCTCGCCGAACAGGCCGAGCTGTTTCATGTTGAACAGCGCCATTTCGTAGCGGTCGTAGCAGCAGTTTTCCAGCAGCATGCAGAATTTGCCGGTGCTTTCGCTCGTGCGCACCAGCTGCCAGCATTCTTCCACCGACGCGGAGCCGCCCACCTCAACGGCAACGTGCTTGCCCGCAAGCATGCAGTCAAGGGCGATACGGGAATGCGTGATCCACGTGGTGAACACCAGCACCGCGCCGATGTCGTCGCGCGCCAGAAGCGCCTTGTAATCGGTGTATTCCGTCGGGCGGTAGCCGTATTCTTTTTCAACGCTGTCCGCCGCCGCCTTGACGCGGTCGGCGTATTGATCGCACACGGCGGCGACGCGCACGCCGTCAGCCTTGAGAAATTCCATCAGATTGCCGTGACCGCGGCCGCCCAGCCCGATCACACCGAAGTTGTATTGTTCTGCCATGTTAGATAAGACCTCCTATTTTAGCCGATAGCCGGGGTAGCTGATAGCCGATAGCTGATAGCCGATAGCCGATAGCCGGTAGCCGATAGCCGGTAGCCGATAGCCGATAGCCGATAGCCGATAGCCGATAGCCGGTAGCCGGTAGCCGGGGTAGCTGATAGCTGATAGCCGATTGCCGATAGCTGATAGCTATTCGGTTGTTTTTTTGATAAAGGCGTTGAGCATTTTGCGCACTTCAATCAATAAGTTGAAGGCGGTTTCGATTTGTTTCTCTTGAAAATACCCGAGATTTATGCAAATCAGAATCTGCGTTTCCAATTCTGCGCAGGAACCGCGGGCAATGTGCAAAAAATTGGCGAGTTCTTTGTCGGAATTCCGATCATATCCTTCGGCAATATTTGACGGGATCGAAACGACCGCTCGCCGCATTTGATCTGACAAGCCATACATTTCTTCTTTTGGCAGAAAACTCACAAGCCTGTATATCTCTTCGACCAGCCTCATCGCCTTTTGCCAGACAACAAGGTCTTTATAATCGTTTATCATTTTGATCCCTTCATCTATCCGCTATTTGCTATCCGCTATTCGCTACTTAAAAAACCTGCGGAACTGCTTGCGCAGCCGATACAGATAAAGCGTGACCACCTTGGTGAGCATGAGGTCGTAGACAAAAAACACGACGTTGCCCACGGCCAGCAGCACCAGCACCGACCATTTGCCAAGCCCCGGCAATTCGTCGAACGGAATGCGGAACACCTTCACCGTCAGCAGCCAGGCGAGTACGCAGGCGGCGTTGAAAATGAGCAGCTTTACGATCCATTCTACCACGCGGGGCAGGTGCTTTTCAAGGGTGGATTTGATGATGGGATAATACCCGAAAAACGCAATATAAAATACGGCGGCCTCTTTATCCGGCACAACAAAAACCGCCAGCAGGCTCACCGCCGCGTAAACGCCCGCCGCCCAGCCTTTGCCGATCTCGATGACCATGACGATCAGCAGCGTGCCCGCCAGAAGCGGCAGCGCATAGGTCATGAACGGCAGCACGGCCGTGAGCAGCATGAGCAGCACGCTCAGCGCGCTGATGATGCCGCCCAGAGCGGTTTTGGAGGATTGCTTCATGGTAAGGCTTCCTTTCAAAAGGGAACGAATTAAAGGTCAGAGGTCAGAGCTAAGAATTAAGAGGTGGGAGTAAAAACACCTATAACCTCTTAATTCACACCACTTGCCGAATCGGAATGATCCTTATTCTCCCCAAAACGCATAACCAAGCGTGTCGATATAATCCGGAATATCAATATCTTTTCCGTTGGTGTCGGTCGCCCGCAGAAATGTCGGCTGGTTCATCAGTTTGATCGTGTCGTCGTACTCCATTAAAAAGTTATGCTCGGGGTCTCCGACAATGGAATAAACTCTTCTGTCTGTGCTGTCCAAATCAACAACGGATGAGCTGTGCTCATCTTGTATGATAAACCCCACGCACGAATCGACGCGGCTCGGATTATACAAACGGTTGATCGTACCGTAAGCAATATAAGTTCTGTCATTATACTCAATTGATCCGAACAGCGCATGGTCATGCTCGACATCGTCAAATGATCCGAATTCAAATGCAATCGCGTCATGCGGCAGCTCCGGCAAGGGTTTCCTCCCGCAACTGTTCAACGCGAACAAACAAAACAGAATCGCGCATACAACAGCCCAAAGCTCTTTCATGTCATCATCTCTGCAAATCGGAATTTGTCGGGCTGACGCCCGACTCGATATATTGCTGCGCAATTCGATATACCTTCGGTTCGATATGCCTGACGGCTCGATATGTCCCTGTCGGGACAAGTTTTCTTGTTCGGCAAAGCCGAACATATCGAATGCGAACAACGTGAGCATATATCGAATTTGTGTAACAAATATATCGAACGCCGCAGGCGTATATCGACCGGAATTTTACGCGCGTCGAGC
>CAMJHI010000120.1 GCA_946405475.1 uncultured Clostridia bacterium | reverse complement strand
ACATGAGCTATTTCAAATTTGAAGGAACGATGGTGTTTCAGCTGAAGGGTGAAAAGAACGCCCCCGTTGCCCTGCGCTATTCGGGCGCAACTCAAACGGGAACAGCCGCCGTATATTACGATTATAACGGCACGAAGACGGAGCTGTTCACCCTCGGCGCCGGAGAATCGGCCGCGTCGACAAGCGAAAAGTTTACGCCGAACGGCACGATCTACGTGATCGTCGAAACAAGCGAACCCTGCGAAAACGGTCGGTTTGATTTTGAAATCATGACAAAGTGAGGTATCAACATGGAACTTATCATCTGGCTGGTCGTGATGATCCCGCTGAGCGCGTTTTTCACCGGGCTTGGCATTTTCGCGTGGAAGCGCAAAAAGCCGATGTGGTTCTGGTCGGGCAGCACCGTGGAGGATTGGGAGATCACCGACATCCCCGCCTACAACCGGGCCAACGGCATCATGTGGCTTTGCTATTCCGCCGTGTTCTGGGTCAGCGCGCTGTTGGGAATCCTGAACTTGAGCATTGCCGGCCCGGTGCTCGCCGCCGGCTGCCTGGGCGGCATCCCGGTGCTGGTGATCGCCTACAGCAAAATCTGCAAAAAGTATAAAATCACCAAATAGGGTTGAGGACGGAATGAAAAGAATTGAAACAGACGCTCCTTACGAATACGAAAAGCTGTTTGACGCTGAAACCGACGCGACAAAGCGCCTCTGTGAAACGGTCGGAAAAGACGCGGCCGGTCGGCCGATTTTGCACCGGTCGGAAACGAACAGCAGCGACGGCGGTATGGCGGACGAATACTTTGTTCTAACCGCGGCTGAATATGTGGAGCTGGCCGCGAAGGCGCGGAAAAACAAGCTGATCTCACATTGGGCGCTGAAAAGGCTGCTGAAAGAGCTCCCCCTCCCCGCGCCGCCGCAGGGCAGAATCGAATCGGTTCAGCACGTTCTGCTGCGCGAAAGCGGCATGCGCGGCATCGTGGAGCGGGAGATCCTGATCGACGGCGAGAGCGCCGAGATCTCGGCCTATCTGATCCGTTACAACGGCGAAAAGGACGAACGGGTGCTGCAGCAGCGAGCCGTTCACCCCGCCGGGGACGTGATTCAACTGCTCAACAAATGCAACATGCTGAAATGGGACGGCTTTCACGGCGCGCACCCGAAGGGCGTGCTCGACGGCATCATGTTCCGCTTTGAAGCGACGGTCAACGGCGAACGAACGATCCGCGCCGACGGGTCGGCGAATTTTCCGAAGCATTACCGTGAGTTCACGAACGGGCTGTATGAGCTGCTGGAAGAAAGTGAATAGAGAAAGAAATAACAGCTGCGCGGTCAAAGCGGACTGCGCAGCCGTTCATTCATTAAATTTACGCGTTAAATTGCTCCACCATGGCGCGGAACGCGTCGGCGATCGCCTTTTGCGAGCCGAGGCCCATGCCGTTGGTCTCGTGGTAGTGGTTGTCGCCGAAGCGGTCTTTGTAGCCGTTGAGATACGGCTGGGTCGGGTTGAGCACAAAATCGTTTGGAGGCACGACGTAGCCGGTCATGTCGTTGGTCACGCCGAACGCGATCATGTCGTGATCGCCCGCGATATCCGCCAGCGGCTCGGGGTTGATCTCCGGCCCCTTGCCCGTGGTGGATTTTTCCGCCGGTTCATAGCCGCCGAAGACGGTGTTGACGAAGTTTTCACCGGGCAGAAGCAGGATCTTCTGATCGCCGAAGGTCATCAGCGTCATTTCCGACTTCATCGCAATGCCGATGTCGCTCTGATCAGACGGATAGGGCGTAAAGCTCATGACCCCGCGCGTGGCCAGGAAGGTGAGCACATAGTTGCCGACCGGATAATAGAACGGCTGGCACAGCACCTTGATTTTGGGTTCCAGCTCGCGGTCGTTGTCAATCTTCTGCACCGCGTCCGCCAGCATGGCGCCCTGCTTTTTCACGCATTCGACCGGGTCTTCGTCGAGCTCCGCCGCGTCCATGCCGCCGATGGGGCCGATACCGAAGAGCACGTCCGCGCCGGTCTGTTCCTTGATCTGTTCGCGCATGAAATAGGGGTATTCGCCGCTGAGCTTGCGGTTGCCGCCGCCCAAAGAATTGGGATGGCCGCCGAAATTCATGATCCACGTTTCGTTGCCGCCGTCGGCCGGAACGAAGCGCAGGCGGGACAGGATCTCGTGCTTTTCGGGCAGATGGCGCTTGGTGAACAGGCCGCCCTCGACCTTGATGCGGCCGGTATAGAGCTTGCCCGCCCTGCGGTTGGCGTAAGCCTCCTCGCTGACCTTGACCGCCGTTTCAAAAATGAGCTGCATGTATTCGGGGTCTTTGCCGTCGGACGGAATGCTCAAAAACGGCTTGCCCCAATAACCGATGGTGTCGATGCCGGAATGGCTGTGGGTGCAGCTGATGCTGACCGACCGGCAGCCCTTGATCTTGTCAGAGGCCAAGATCTTGTCGCGCATGATCTGCACCTCGACGTTGGTGAAGCCCACGCAGTCGGCGCTCAGCCACAGAATGCCCTCGTCACCGCCGCAGTCCAGCCAGACAGCGTGGATGAATACATCACTGAGCACGCCGTCCATCACGTGGCCGGAGCCGTGACCGGCGATATAATAGGTTTTGCCCTTGGTGAGGTCGGGCATGATCTTTTCACGCGCAAAGCCGCAGCGGTAGCCCTCGCCCGCAATGACGACCGGCTTTTCCTTCGGGATCTCGGGAGCCTTGCCGTTCTTCTGCACCTTTTTGCCGTAGTGCTTCGTATATTTGACGATCGCTTTGGAAACAAGATCCATTACATCAAAGCCCATAACTATTTTCCTTTCTGACAGTGATATCGGATGACTGTAGAAATTGTAGCATATCCTGCTGAAATTTGCAACCGACAGGGTGACAAAATCCGCATGGTGTGGTATAATTCGGGCAACAGGCCGCACAATGATTCACGGCCGACGAAAGGAGCACCCAAATGAATACGACCAAAAAAGCCATTTCCATTCTGCTTGCCGTACTCCTGACGGCGACGATGGCGCTCAGCGCGTTCGCGGCGCCGAAGGTTGTTTTGTCCGGCAAGGCCGGTGAAAACGTCACCTGGCAGCTCACCAACGACGGCGTGCTGACCGTGAGCGGTCAGGGCGCGATTGAAGACGAGGCTCTGTATGAATACGACGATGAAGGCGATATCATCTCCTCGCAGCTCATCAGCAGCATCGGCATATCGCTCTCGGACTACTTCGATGAACTGACGCAGGGGCTGGACGTTGCCGAAACGGAAAAAGCCCGATTCAACATGGTCAGGGAGCTTGTCATCGAAGAAGGGATCACGGCGATCCCGGACGATGAATTCGGCTACTTCTTCCCGCGCAAGGTGACCCTGCCCGCGTCGCTGACCGAGCTGGGTTACTGCATCATCAACACGTACTATGCCGAGCAGATCATCATCCGCTCGTCTTCTCTGGAGTTTATTTCGCTTGATTTCGCCGCCTGCCCCGAGGGCGCCAAACCGTATCAAAGCCTCGATGAAGCGATCCAAAGCTACATTGACCTTTGTGTCCGTCAGGATCGGTTCTCGACCGATATGGCGCCGCTTTACGCGCTGGAGGAGATCTACCGCCTGCAAAACGGTCTGGCTGATACAGACGAGGATTACAACGCCGACTTCGTGCTCGCCAACGACAACGAAGCCTTCGGGCTGAACGCGGAATCCCTTGACGAGCTGGCTCGTCTGCTGCTGCCCATGGTCAACGAGCATTTCGGCGCCGCGTTCGACAGCCTTAACGAGCTGTTCATCACCGCAGAGAACGATTGGGGCACAAGCGAGGAATACTCAAGCGAACTTCAGGAGCTGTATGAAGCGGAATCGGACACGTTGGAAGACACAAGGCTCGAAAAGCATGCACTCGGTGAAAGCGTGAAAGAAATCGGGGTGACCACCTACGACTGGCTGACGGTCATGGGCGTTGACGGCTCGGTCGCAGAGGAAAGCTGCGGTTACAGTCAGGTGAATTTCATAGCGCTGTGCCGCTTCTGCGGTCAGAACCACAGCGGCAGCTTCTGGCAGCGCGTGATCGGCGCGATGCACAAGGTGTTCTATTTCTTCGCGCATCTGTTCAAAATCATGTAATATAGGGAATCAGTATGACTTACGTAATTTCCGACCTGCACGGCTACCCGCTTACAGAGCTGCAGGAGCTGCTGCAAAAAGCGTCTTTCAGTGAGGACGACGATCTGTATATCCTCGGCGACGTCGTGGACCGCAACGGCGACGGCGGCGTCGAAATCCTGCTCTGGCTGATGGAACAGGTGAACGTCGAGCTCCTGCTCGGCAATCACGAGGCCATGCTCCTCGCCTGTGATTTCGTATTTGACGAGGTCACCGAGGATCACGCGGCAGAGATGACAGAAGAGAGGCGCGCCCTGCTCATCAACTACAACGTCAACGGCGGCGGCGTAACGATCCGGGAACTGCTTCGCCTGCCGATCGAAACACGGCTGGATATCCTCGACTATCTGCGCGATTGCCGCCTTTACGCAGCCGTAACGGCGGGCGGCCGGGATTTTTTCCTCGTTCACGCCGGTTTCGGGAACTTCAGCAAAGACAGAAAGCTGACGGATTATGCCGCGGACGAGCTGCTCTGGGCGCGGCCGGAGCTGACGGATCGGTATTATGACGACGTGCACACCATCTTCGGTCACACGCCCACGATCGCTTACGGCAAGGAATATGACGGCAAAATCCTGAAAACAGAAACCTGGACGAACATCGACTGCGGCGCGGGCTACGGCAACGAGCCGACGCTGCTTCGCCTCGACGATTTCAAAGAGTTTCAGCTTTAAACCTTATTTAACCAAGGAGAGGATTCTATGTTTAGAAAATGGCTCGTCAGAATCATGAGCTTCATCATGTACATTTGCTCTGTCTTAGGAATACCTTTTGGTCAGCAACCCGCTCCACCTGAGATGATCAGTTACGACGACACAAAAACTACGGCAATTATTTCATTGGAATCCAACCCTACTGCTGGATACGATTGGACATACGAAATCTCCGACCAAAAAGTGATCACAATTATCGGTGATAAGTATATTAAAGGCAACAGTTCAAACACGGTCGGTTCATCCGGCACACGACAGGTTTCCTTCAGGGGATTAGCCGCCGGTTCGGCAATAATAACATTCAACTACCTTCGTTCATGGGAGGGCGAACCGGTTAGAACAGTCGTTATCAAAATCACCGTCACGTCCGATAAAACACTGACTGCGAAAGAGATTGATAATAATGTAGGTTTGAATTCTTCCGATATCAATGAAGTGGTTGACTACTATAACGCAGCTTATGCTGCCACCAATGATCCTCCTAAGGGAAAAAAGCCATGAAACTTGACGGTGAAATCTCTGGCGACGGCGCCATCGGTGCTCTGCTCAAGGTTCTCACTCCCCTTGCGAAGAACGCTCTTGAAAGGAACTCCACCGAAACCGATTCTATTCCCGGTCATCCACCCATCACGGCTTCCGACGTGTCCTCCGCCAAGGCTACTTCCAACAACGGCGTAACCACCATTGAAATCCAGCTCAAACCCCAGACTGACGGCTCAAGCGCCAGCGACCGCGAAGGACCTGTCGGCAGAGGCGTCGGCACGCTTGGCAACATTGACAAGGCTGTTGATGAACTTGGTGGCTCGATTGAATCCGGCTACAATACTGTTAAGCTGACCTACAACAACGCTTATATCAAGTGCACGGTCGACGAAAACACCAACACCGTTATCGGCGGCACCTGGCACTACACCGTCAACGTCAGCATCGCTGACGCCAACGTCAAGCTGAAGGGACTTCCTTTCCATATATCGAACCTCAAAGCCAAGATAGATTATTCTGTTGTGATCTAACATTTCATATAATGAATTAAGGCAAGCATTTTGATAGTAAGAATCATCAAAATGCTTGCCTTTACAAAACGCAAATATTAACACGATCCATCTAACTGTTCCAGTTCAAAAAGAGTCGGGTAAGAGCTCATCGCGCCGCGTCTGGTGACGCTGATCGTGCAGAAACGAACGGCAAAATCGACACAGCGCTGCAGCGTCGGTTCATCAACATCGGCAAGGGCCTCTGCCGTGACGCCGCATTGGTTGAGCTGATAAAGGAACGCGCCGATGAACCCGTCCCCCGCCCCGGTGGTATCGACCGCCTGCACCGGCTCGGGTTCGGCATAAGCTTTGGCGGTTTGCGTAAAAGCATAGCCGCCCTTCGCGCCGCAGGTGTAGACCACGATCTTTACGCCCTGCGCAAACAGCGCGGGCAGCGCGGCTTCGATTTCGGTTTCACCTGTGATGAATGACAGCTCCTCATCGGATATCTTGAGAATATCGGCCCGGGGAATAAACGCCCGCACGGTCTGCCGGAGCTTTTCCCGATCGTCCCAGAGCGGAAAGCGCAGGTTCGGGTCAAAGCTTACGATCGCGCCGCTGTTTTTCGCGTACTCGATCGCGCGCCTGTGCGCCTCACGCATGGGGAATTCGCCGAGATCGACGCTGCAGAAATGGAAGGCGTAAGCGTCTTCAAAATAAGCGGGGTCAAGCTGCTGCGCCGTGTAGAGCATGTCGGCGGAGGGCTTGCGGTAAAACGAAAAGGTGCGGTCGCCGTTCGGGCTGAGGCTGACGAACGCCAGCGCCGTGTTCGCTTCATCCGTGCGCGCGACCTGGCTGGTATCAATGCCGAACGAGATCAGCTCGCGCAGGATCTTGTCGCCGAACGGGTCGCTGCCCAGCTGCGTGATCATGCCCGAACGGCCGCCGAGTACGGTGTAGGCACAGCACACGTTCGCCGGCGCGCCGCCGACCTTGGGCTCAAAGCCGGTAACCTCATAAAACGCGCAACCGGTCTTGTCCGGCATAAAATCAATGAGCGCTTCGCCAAGGGCGATCAGTTTGTTTTTCATGGCTTCATCTCCGTTTGGAAGGATAAGAGCTATAAGACAACCGCCGTCTTATAGCTCTTTTTCATTACCGATTCCAAT
>CAMJHI010000119.1 GCA_946405475.1 uncultured Clostridia bacterium | reverse complement strand
GGTCTGATCGCTCCGTTCATGGGCGAAAAGCTCCGCGGCGAGGCGGATTACCGCATCATCGCCGTTGAGCCCGCGTCCTGCCCGAGCTTCACCCGCGGCAAGTTCGCTTACGATTTCTGCGACACCGGCATGATCTGCCCGCTGGCCAAAATGTATACGCTGGGCAGCAGCTTCATTCCCTCGGCCAACCACGCCGGCGGCCTGCGCTTCCACGGCATGAGCACCATCCTCTCGCAGCTTTATCACGACGGTTACATGGAAGCCGTTGCCGTTGAGCAGACGGCGGTGTTCCAGGCGGCCGAGCAGTTCGCCCGCACCGAAGGCATCCTGCCCGCGCCCGAAAGCTCCCACGCCATCCGCGCCGCCATCGACGAGGCGCTCAAGTGCAAGGAGACCGGCGAAGAAAAGACCATCCTCTTCGGCCTGACCGGCACCGGCTATTTTGATATGGTCGCTTACGAGAATTTCCACGACGGCAAGATGACCGATTACATCCCCACCGACGAAGACCTGCAAAAGGGCTTTGACGGCATCCCGAAGTTCCCCGGCAACGAATTCTGATCTCAAATAAACGCAAACCGCCCGACGTCATCACGGCGTCGGGCGGTTTGCTGCAAAAAGACATTGGTTTTGATTTGACAAATCATGCGCAAATGATATAATGTGCTGCGGGTATGGCATTACCAGAAACGGTAGGCGGTTACACTCTTTGCCCTCGCAAGGGGGTGATGTATATGGAATATCTTGTTGTTATGGCAATTATCCTTCTGTTTGCAACAGGTTACATATACACTGTAAAAAAGAAATAACCGCCCAACCCTGAGAAAGTTAGCGGTTAATTCTTTCGCTTTGACTTTTTTGAGGGCGTAACCGTCTATCGGTAATGTCATGCCCTTTTCGATTTCATTCTATCACAATTATTGCGTTTGTCAAGTATTGGTGTGCATTGTTCAAAAATCAATTTTCAGCGCGCGCGCCAGATTCTTGCCGAACAGGCTGTCCTTGGCTTCCTCGCTGATGGGCAGCGCCTCAAAGCGCTCGATGGCGGCGTTGATCTTTTTGGCGTTTTTGAACGGAAAATCCGTGCCGAAAATGCTCATTTCATCGCCGGTCTGGCGGATCACGGCCAGCAGCTCGTCATCGCTGAGCGACCAGATATCGTTTTTGTCGGTGTCGGTCACGCTCGTCCAGCCGGCGTAGACGTTGGCGTGCGGGGTGTGGCGGGCGTTGTTGCACATCACGGCGAGCGCGTCGCGAAAAAAATGGTAACCGCCGATGTGCTCCATGCTGAACTGCAGGTCGGGGAAGTTCCACGCCACCTCGTCGAACAAAAGCGGGTGATAGTCTTTGATCCGGTGCCAGTGCAGCCCCGTGTGGAACGACAGGAACAGCTTTTGCTCCACCGCCTCGGCATACAGGGCGAACGCTTTTTCGCCCACCACGCTGATCTCCTGCGCCGCCGGGTGCACCTTGATGCCCTTGAAGCCAAGCGCGGCGATGTGCTTGACCTGATCGGCAATGTCGTCCCGGTCAAAATCCACCGTGCCGAAGCCCACGAAACGCTCGTCGTTTTTGATGCCCTCGGCCAGAAATTCGTTGTTGTTCTGCGTCAGTCCGGCGTCGCGCATCACGTAAGGGAACGGCGCAAAGCAGACCGCCTTCTCGATCCCGCATTTTTCCATGGTCTCCTTCAGGGCGTCCACGGTGCCCTTCGGGCGGCGCTCTTTGGGGTAGATGTGGCAATGGTTGGCAAAAATTCTGCGGCTCATCAGTTTTCTCCCTTTCAAAAAACGGGCAAAGCTTGTGGCTTTGCCCGTTCGTTGTTATGACTTGCGGTGTTCGCTTACGCAAGGGCCAGACCGCCCGGCGCGGGCTCTTCCGGCTCTTCGGGTTCTTCGGGTTCCATCGGTTTGATGCCGATCTTGATCAGGAAGTCAAGGAACTTCTGATCCACGCCGATCATCTCGAACACGCTGTACAGGTCGATCTCGCCGCGGAACAGCATGCCCAGCAGGCCCCACAGGGTCTTGCTGATCTCGCTGACCATCTTGAAGAAGTTGGCGATCTTCTGGAAGAAAGCCTTGATCTTCATTCTGGTCTTTTCCGACTTGGTCAGGCGCTTGAGGGGAGCCAGTCTCGCCATGTTCTGTTCCAGCTTCTCGGTGATGTCGTCAATGGTATCCTGACTCTGATATTTGATAGCGTTGGCTTCGCGGTCGACGTTCTGCGCGGCTTCGAGAGCGGCGGCGAATTCTTCCTTGATCTGGTCGGCAATGGCGCCGTCTTCGCCGTAGAAGAATTCGTTCACGGGCTTGCCGGTCTTTTCGTCGATGCCGTCGGCCTCATATTCTTCGGTGGTGATGTAATCGTCAAGGTTGATCTCGGCCGCGGCGGCGATGGCAGCGTCAAGCGCGCTGAAATCGGTGCCGATGTATTTTTCACCGTTACGGAAGGGCTCGGCGATCTCTTTCAGTCTGGCGGCAGCGGCGTCGACTTCAGCCTGATGCGTCACGTCGACCGGGTCGGCTTCGTAGTCGTGTTCTGCCACGATGGCGGCGCAGGCAGCCTGCGCTTCTTCCACGTCGGTGTATTTGCCGGCGTCGAGGCCTTCGATGAATTCCTTGGCGTCTTTCCAGTTGGTGATGTTGGCGGACAGGTAACCGACCTTGCTGATCAGAAGGTTATAAGCGGCGGTCGCCTTGTCAACGTCAGCCTGCTGGCCGATTTTGTAGGTGTGGATGGTGGTTTCCTTATATTTGTTCAGAGCGGTCGCAATGTGGAGCTTGAGGGTCTTCGGCAGGCCTTCGGTCAGCTCCTGCGTGTAGTCGGCGTCGAAGATGAAGGACGGGGTGAGGTCGTAGGTGTCGCCCGCGTCGCCCTTGGTCTTGATTTCGGTGATTTTGGCCAGCGCTTCGTCATACGCTCTGAAGTCGGCGGGCAGGTTGGCGACCGCGGCGTTCAGGTCGGCGACGTACTGGTCGATCTGCGCCTGATCGGCGCCGGTGAGGGCTTCCTTGTCAAGCTCGTTGTCCAGCAGCTCTTTCACGGGCGCAAAGGTCGCTTCGTCATAAACGGAAGCGTCGATCGCCTTTGCGGCGGCGAGCGCCTCGTCATAAGCGGTGAAATCGGCGGGGTTCGCTTCAACGCCTTCGATGGCAAGAGAAGCTGCGTCGGCGGGCACGGTGTAAACGCTGTTATCGTCGGCGGTCAGCGCGGTTTCGCCGGCCTTGACGGTGACGGTGGACTGGTTGTAGGCGTCGTCGAGCGTCAGCTTGAAGCCTTCGCCGCGCACGACGTAGTTGATGGCGTTGCCGTCAGCGTCGGTGAAAGAGGCGCCTTCCACGTCCAGCGCCAGCAGGTCAGCCGCAGCGATGCAGATGACCGGGCGGATGGCGACGGTCGTGGCGTTCTGTGCCTGCGTCATTTTGGTGCCGGCGGTGGAGATGCAGGCGACCTTTTTGTCGGATGCGTTGGTGCAGGAGCCGTCGGCCGTCCAGTAGTTGGTGGCAGCCGTCGCGCCGATCATGGTGGTCTTCGTTAAGAAGGAATCCGGAATATCGGCGGCGGAGGGGATCGCCATTTTGCCTTCGTAGGTTTTGGTTTCGGCAGTACCGCTGTTGTTGACGGTATAGGTGGTGGTGAAGGCGACGAGCTTGGCCTGCTGCGCTTCGGTGAAGGTGGCGGTCAGAAGCGTGCCGGTGATGTAGGTCGCCAGCGCGGAAGTGCCGTAATCGGGGAACGCGGTCGTGGCCGTGTTAAACTTAGTGGCGGCGCTCTTGATGAACGCGTTTTTCGCGATCAGCAGAATGCCGTCGTCGGTCGATTTAACGATGTCCCAAAGAACGGCCTTGCTGTTGTAAGTGCCGAAGCGGACGGTGCCGGTGGGGTCATCCTCTGCGTGAGCGACGGTCAGCGGGATGACGGAGATCATCATCGCGATCGACAGGATCGTGCAGAGAACACGGGTAAAGCTGTTGTGTTTCGTGCTCATGGTTTTGTTCCTCCCGGAAATTTATTCGTCTTGTATTATAACATAATTATCCGCGAATGGTTTACTGTAAATCTTAACAATTTTTTAACTGTAATTTTGGCAAATTTTCATAAATGATCAAGCTTGAAAATCCGCCGGGGTGAAGGTCTGATACCGGCCGCTGAGAATGTTCTGCCACCAGCCCTCGTTTTCCACGTACCAGTTGATGGTGCGCTCGATGCCCTCGTCAAACAGGGTCTGCGGCTGCCAGCCGAGCTCGTCCCCGATCTTTTTCGGGTCGATGGCGTAGCGGCGGTCGTGCCCGGGGCGGTCCTTGACAAAGGTGATCAGCTCCTCGCTCTTGCCGAGCTGCCGCAGGATGGTTTTGACCACCTCGATGTTGGCACGCTCGTTGTGCCCGCCGATGTTGTAGACCTCGCCGATCTTTCCGCCGAACAAAATCATGGCGATGGCGCGGCAGTGATCCTCTACATACAGCCAGTCGCGCACGTTCAGCCCCTCGCCGTAAACCGGCAGCGGTTCCCCCGCGCTGGCCTTGGCGATCATGAGCGGAATGAGCTTTTCGGGGAACTGATACGGTCCGTAATTGTTGGAACAGCGCGAAATCGTGACCGGCGTGCCGAAGGTGCGGTGATAGGCCTGCGTGAGCAGGTCAGCCGACGCCTTGCTCGCCGAATAGGGCGAAGAGGTGTGGAGCGGCGTGGTTTCGGTGAACATCAGGTCGGGCCTGTCCAGCGGCAGGTCGCCGTAGACCTCGTCGGTCGAAACCTGATGGTAGCGCGGCACGGCAAAGCGGTTGCACGCGTCAAGCAGCACCTGCGTGCCCAGAATGTTGGTCTGCAAAAACACCGCGGGGTTTTCAATGGAACGGTCCACGTGGCTTTCGGCGGCAAAATTGACCACGGCGTCGAATCGTTCGGCTTCAAACAGGTCGAACACGAGCCTGCGGTCGGTGATGCTGCCCTTGACGAATTTGAAACGCGGGCTTTTGAACGCGGCGGCAAGCGTTTCCAGATCGCCCGCGTAGGTCAGCGCGTCGAGGCAGACGAGCGAAACGTCGGGATAGTCCCGCAGCATATAATGGATGAAGTTGCCGCCGATGAACCCGGCGCCTCCGGTGACAAGGATTTTCGGCATGGTTGTATTCCTCCGGGCGGCCTGCGGATTTGAAAAGCGGAAAACAGAACAGGCCGTCGAAGGCATTATAGCAAAAAAAGTTGCATAAATCAACTTCTTCCCCTTGAAACCGCAGAACAAAAGGAATAAAATATCATACAGTATGTTTTACCGGAGGTATGAAACCATGGCAAGAGTTCCCCAGATCGATTATGAAACCGCTTCCCCCGAAGTCAGACAGGCGCACGACGAGCACCTGAAGGTCGGCCGCATGACCAATATGAAGCGCACGCTCCTCAACAACGTGCCGTCCTTCAAGGCGCTCATGGAATGGTACACCCTGCGCGACGAGGCGGCCAAATTCCTGTCGCCGCTCGACATCAACCTGTTCTGCTACGCCATTTCGGCCGAGAACGACTGTCTGATCTGTTCCACCTTTTTTCGCAAGATCCTGCGGGATGAGGGCATTGAGTTTGATTCCTTTTCGTTCACCGAAAAGCAGCAGGCGCTCATTTCGTTCGGCCGCAACATGGTCGACAACCCGCACGAGATCGACGACGAGCAGTTTGACGAAATGAAAGCCCTGTTCAGCGATGAGCAGCTTGTGGTGCTCACGGCGTTCGGCGCGATCATGATTGCCACCAACCTCATCAACACCGTGCTGCGCGTCGACCTGGACACGTATCTGTTCGGCTACGACAAATAAGGAAGGAGAAAACCGAAATGTATGACTTCAAAGGCAAAACCGTGCTGATCACCGGCGCGGCCAAGGGGCAGGGTCGGGGCGTCGCCCTCGGCTTCGCCAAAGAGGGCGCGAATATTATCGCCGTCGACCTCGGCCAGAAAATCGAATACCCGGCCTATAACCGCGCCTGCGGTGAAGACCTCGAAGCCCTGAAAAAAGAAATCGAAGCTCTCGGCGGCGCGTGCGAGCTCTGCGCGGCCGACGTGCGCGACGCCGCGGAGGTGGAAGCCGCCGTCAAAAAGGGCGTGGAGCGCTTCGGCACGGTCGATATCCTGTTCAGCAACGCGGGCATCTGCGCCTACGCCAGGTCGTGGGAGATGACCGAAAAAGAATGGGACGCCATGATCGACATCAACCTCAAGGGCGGCTGGCTCGTGTCCAAATACGTCATTCCCCACATGATCGCGCAGAACAGCGGCGTGATCATCTACAATTCGTCCATCGGCGGGCTGCGCGGCATGAACCGCCTGTCGCACTACGCGGCGTCCAAGTTCGGTCTGGTCGGCCTGACCAAATCGCAGGCCATCGAGCTGGCGCCCTACGGCATCCGCGTGCTGAGCATCCATCCCACGGGTGTGAACACGCCGATGAACGACGGTCTGGCCGAAATGGAGGGCAAGACCCCCGAGGAGATCGCCGAGGCGTCCGCCGGCAACCTCATCCCCGTGCCGTGGCTCGAGGTGGAGGACGTGGTCGATTCCGTCCTGTTCCTCGCCAGCGACAAGGCGCGTTACGTCACCGGCAGCCAGTATGTGCTTGACGCCGGGCTGCTGACCCGTTAACCGTCGAACACGCTTTCGATCAGTCGCGGGCAGCAGGCGGGCGAATACACCCACCGGTCGATGTGATCGGCATGCACGAAATATTCCGGCGGCTTCGTCGGATACTGCGCGTGGAACGCATCGACGATGGCCAGCTTGATCTTCATGCGCTCCGGGATCAGACTTTTGATATAGACCGTGGCGTGCTGACCGGGGTGAATGTCGCTGACCGGCTCCGCCAGACCCGCTAAATTCGGAGCCAGTTCCACAAAAACGCCATATTTTTCCACGGAGCGGACGATGCCGGGCACGGTTTCGCCCGCTTTGAATTTGGCGGCGTTCTCCTCCCACGTGCCCAGCAGTTCTTTGTGGGTGAGCGTGATCTTGCCGTCCGGCGCAATGCTTTTGACCACCGCCCGGATCGGGTCG
>CAMJHI010000118.1 GCA_946405475.1 uncultured Clostridia bacterium | reverse complement strand
TCTGATCTGGCCAATCTGGTCGGGCGCAAATATCATGACAAACGCAACCACATTTCCATTTTTGAGCGCACCTATCCGGACTGGTCGTTTGAAGTCATCACAAAAAACAACATTGGTCAATGCGCCGAAATGAACGAGCGCTGGCTGCTGATGAACGAACAAAAGGATGAGGTGCATCTTTCGGCCGAACACAACGCGCTCAATTCCGCCATGGCTCATTATGATGAGCTCGGCTTTTTTGGCGGGCTGATCCGTGCCGACAAGCGCGTGGTCGCTTTTTCCTTCGGTGAAAGGCTCAACGCCGATACGTTTTGCGTTCATTTTGAAAAAGCCTTTGCCAACGTCAACGGCGCGTATCCGATCATCTGCCGCGAAATGGCGCGGCGGTTGCAGGATACGTTCACATACCTCAACCGCGAAGAGGACACCGGCACACCCGGCCTTCGCCGCGCCAAGCAATCTTATCGGCCGGTGCTGTGGTTAAAAAAGTATTCCGCTATTGAAAAGCGAGGGGTATGATTGATCACGTTTGACAATGAGCGTCAGGCAGAGGCCGCGGTCAGGCTGTGGCAGGAGGCGTTCGGCGACGAAGAAGCCTATATCCGCTTTTTTCTCAGCCGCCACGATGACGCCGCCGCGCTAACCGAAAGCGTTGACGGCTCGCTCGTTTCCGCGCTCTATCTGATTGAAGGTGAGCTGATCGTGGATTCCGTGCCGCACAAGGCCTTTTATCTGTTCGCGGCTGCCACTTTTCAGCAGCATCGCGGGCGCGGTCACATGGCTCGTCTGCTGCAAAAGGCCGAAACCTACGCGCGGCAGCAGGGCGCGCAGTTTATTGCGCTGGTGCCCGCCTCCCCCACTTTGTTTGCTTATTACGCGCGTTTCGGCTATCAAACCGCGTTTTATGCCCAACCGGTCGATGCCGATTCCCTGTCCTCACTTGATCTGACAGGCGATCGCTTTCAATGGACGGACGCGCATTTGACTTATATCCGGGACGAAGCGAAAGCGTTTGACTATGAGCTGCTTGAAAAGGACGGCTGGCTGTTTCCTGTCGAGGAGGGGTCGATCCTCGTACCCGACCCGGACAGACAGCACCCCTACGGCATGCTGCTGCCGTTGACCGAAACCGCAAAAGGAATCATGCCGCAAAACGCCTATATCGGCTTGGCGATGGAATGAAAGGAAGGAAACCATGATTTACGTGTTTTTAGCAGAAGGATTTGAAGAAGTCGAAGCGCTGGCCACGGTCGACGTGCTGCGCCGCGCCGGGCTTGAAACGGCCACCGTCGGAGTCGGAGGCAAGCTGATCAGCGGCTCGCACAGCATCACCGTGCAGGCCGATCTGACACTGGATCAAGCCGTGATGGACGACGCCCTGCAGGCCGTTGTGCTGCCCGGCGGCATGCCCGGCACCACCAATTTGCAGAACAATGCCACGGTGATGGCCTTTGTGGATTACGCCTATGCGAACGGTCGGCTGGTCTGCGCTATCTGCGCCGCGCCGAGCGTTCTCGGCCAAAAGGGTCTGCTGAAAGGGCGCAAGGCCTGCTGTTACCCCGGCTTTGAGAAGTTCCTTGAGGGCGCGGAGGTTTCCGGTCAGCCCGTTTGCGTTGACGGCAACGTGATCACCGGGCGCGCCTGCGGCGTTGCGCTGGAATTCGGCACCGCCATCGCGGAACAGTTCATCGGCAAAGAAAAAGCGCAGAAACTGTGGGATTCGCTGTGCCATGAATAACGACGCAACGATACACAAGCAGCAGCTTCGGCAGAAAGCGCTCGCTGCTCGTCAGGCCATGAAGCGCAGTGAAAAGCAGATGCTTGATTTCAAAATTGCCGACCGCGTGCTCGGACTCTGGAAATTCCGGGAAAGCCCCTGCCTGCTGTTTTACTGTTCCACGGCGCTCGAGGTCGACACAAGGCGCTTGATCGAACGCGCCTGGGCGCTGGGCAAAACCGTTGCCGTGCCCCGCTGCCGACCGGATACGGTCGAGCTCGATTTCTTTGTGATCCGTTCGTGGGACGACGTCGAGCCCGGTATGCTCGACATCCCCGAGCCGAAAGAGCATTGCCGACCTTTGCCGGAGGATATGACCACCCTTTGCATCGTGCCGGGTCTGATGTTTGACCGCGCCGGTCACCGCATCGGCTACGGCAAAGGATATTACGACCGCTTTTTATCCGTCTACCGCGGCGCCGCGGTCGGATTGGTGTATGAGCGCTGTATGGAAGAAGAACTGCCTTACGAACGGCACGACCGCACGGTCGATATCGTCGTAACGGAAAACGATACGTATTTTTGCAAGAACTGACAGGAGTTAAACATGGACGAAAGCAAGAAAGATCTCAACCCGGAGCAGGACGATTTTGAGGCCTGGCTCAAGCAGCATGACGCGCAGAGAGCCGCTGAAAAAGCCGCTGAAGAAGAGCAGTACCGTCAAAAGATCCAGCAGGCCAAAGCGGCCGCCATGGAAGAAGAACGGCGCAGGAAGGCGGCCGAGCAGCAGCGTCGGCAGCAGCAAAGCGCCGCCGCGCGCCCCGCTGCCGGGCCCCGCCCGACGAATGATGATGAGGGCGGAATCCCGATCAGCCGCCGGGAAGTCGTCAGAAACTTTCATGTGGATATCGACGAAAACGCCCTGCGCGAAACGAGCGATCAGGAAGAGCCGCAGCGAAAAGATAAGGCGATCTATTTCGCCAATCATCAGCGATCCCACGGCGCAGCCGTGCAGAGCAGACAGGCAGCCGCCGCAGAACAGCGCAAACGCAAAGAGGAGCAAAAGCGTCTCAACGAACAGCGCAAAAAAGAACAAAAGCAGATCCGCAGCCTGAAACGCATTCTGGCCGCTTGCATCATTGTGCTTTGCTCCGGCTTGCTCTCTCTTTACGTGATCTCCTGCCTCAACGACGTGCTGGCGCTCGGCCGCAGCAACGAGCTGGTGACGGTATCCATCGAAAAGGGCGCGGATTCTGAGGCGATCATCGACGCACTCGGTGATAGCGGGCTGATCAAGCACAAATGGTTCTGCAAGATGTTCACCAATTTCCGCAGCTTTAACGAAAAGAAATATCTCAACGGCGTCTACTACCTGACCGCCGACATGGGCGTGGAGGGCATGCTCAATTCCATGCGTGAAAACCAGATGTCGGACGAAACCATCCGCCTGTATTTCCCGGAGGGCTGGACGATCCAGCAGATGGTCGAAAAGCTTGACAAAAACAAGGTCTGCCCCAAGGAATATATCTACACGGCGCTGCGCGAAGTGACATTTGAAAACTCGTTTATCGAAAATCTGCCGACTGACGGCAGCCGCTATTTCAATTTGGAGGGCTATCTCTTCCCCGACACATACGACTTCTTTGTGTCCGACAAAGAACACGGTATCGGTGAAAACCCCAACAGCATTGTGCGCAAGCTGCTCAAAAACTTTGAGTCCAAATGGACAGAGATCTACGACAAACGAGCCAAAGAGCTCGGCCTGACGCAGGATCAGATCATCATCATCGCTTCGATCATCCAGAAGGAAGCGGCGAATCAGGAACAGATGTCCGCGATCTCATCGGTTATCCACAACCGTCTGAACAACCCGGCCTCTTACCCGACGCTCGGCTGCGACTCGACCAAAAACTATGTCACCAACTACCTGACGCAGGCCATCGGTTCCGCCGCGGCGTCCGCCTATATTTCCACTTACGACACCAACGGCACGCATTCCGGTCTGCCCGCCGGGCCCATCTGCAACCCCGGCACCGACGCCATTGAAGCCGCCCTGAACCCGGACGACACCAACTATTACTACTTCTGCCACAACAACAAGGGCAAAATCTATCTGGCCAAGACCTATGATGAATTCCAGCGCAACTGGACGCAGGTGCTCAAAGACAACGAGGAAAGCACAGATGAATAAGCCAGAGCTGCTTGCCCCGGCCGGCGACAGGGAACGACTTCAAGCCGCCGTTCGGTACGGCGCCGACGCGGTTTATCTGGGGTCGACCCGTCTCGGCATGCGCTCTGCACCGCAGAATTTTGACGGTGAGGCGCTGGCGCAGGCCGTTGACTTCTGCCATCAGAACGGCGTTCGCGTCTATCTGACCGCCAACGTGCTGGCGCATAACCGCGACCTGATCGACGCCGACCGCTTTTTCATCACCGCGAAAGAAGCGCAGGTCGACGCGTTCATCATTTCCGACCTCGGGCTGTTTACACTTGCCCAAAAATATGCGCCGCAGGTCGAGATCCATATTTCCACGCAGATGGGCGTGACCAACTACGAGGCCGCCAACGCCTTATATGAAATGGGTGCAAAGCGCGTTGTGCTGGCACGCGAGCTTTCGCTCGATGAAATTGCCGAGCTGCGCGCCAAAACACCGAAAGAGTTTGAGATCGAATGCTTTGTGCACGGGGCCATGTGCGTTTCGTTTTCCGGCCGCTGCCTGCTGTCCAACTACCTCACCGGACGGGATTCCAACCATGGCGACTGCGCTCAGCCCTGCCGTTGGCAATACGTGCTTATGGAGCAGACGCGCCCCGGTCAGTATTTTCCGATCACGGAGGACGGCGGCACTTATATCATGAACTCCAACGATCTGTGCATGATCGAGCATATCCCCCAGCTTGTCAGTGCGGGCATCACCTCGTTCAAAATCGAAGGCCGCGCCAAATCCGCTTATTACACGGCTGTCGTCACCAACGCCTACCGCGCCGCGATCGACGGTTATCTGGCTGATCCGACGGAGGATTACAAGCCGCAGGCGTGGATCGTGGAAGAGATGGCCAAAATGAGCAACCGCGGCTACTGCACGGGGTTCTATTTCAACGATCCCCGGGACGACGCGCACATTTATCTGACCGGCGGTTACAAGCGAGATTGGCGCGTGGCTGCCGTGGTGGAAAAATGCGAAAACGGCCGCCTTTATCTTTCGCAGCGAAACCGTTTTTTTGACGGTGACGAAATTGAGATCCTCTCCCCCGGGCAGGAACCGGTCCGGCTCACAGCCGCCGATATGAGAAACGAAGCCGGTGAAAAAATCGACTGCGTGCCGCACCCGACGATGCCGTTCAGTCTGGCCTTTGACGGACAGGTGCCGGCGGGATCACTGGTGCGCATGGAATGCGGATCAGGTCAACTGTGACCGCAGCCGTTCCAGCACCCGCTTTTCAATACGGGAAACATACGACCTTGATATACCGAGCCGCCGCGCGACCTGCTGTTGCGTGAGCGGCTTTGTGTTATACAGGCCGTAACGCAGAATGACGATCTGTTTTTCCCGCTGATCAACCATTTGCTCGATCAGCTGATACAGCCTTTGGGTGCGCTGGTCAGCATCGATGCGGTCGGCGATGTCGTCATCTTCATACAGCACGTCGCTGAGCGTGAGTGGGTTGCCGTCCGAATCCGCGTCGATCGGTTCGTTCATGGAAATATCCTGCGCGGTTTTGCGCCGGGCGCGAAAATACATGAGGATCTCGTTTTCGATGCAGCGGGAAGCATAGGTCGCTAGGCGCGTGCCTTTGCTGTAATCGAACGAATTGACCGCTTTGATCAGCCCGATGGTGCCGATGGAGATCAGATCATCCTCTTCGCCGGACTGAGCGTAATACTTTTTGATGATGTGCGCCACCAGACGCAGATTGTGTTCGACCAGTTTTTTCTGCGCCGCCGTATCCCCCTCTTTCATTTTTTCCAGACAATCCCGTTCCTCTTTCGCGCCAAGCGGCTTCGGAAACGAACCGGCGTTTTCCAGATGCAGCGTAAAATACAGTAAATGGCTGAGCACCGCATTGAGCAACTCTGTGAACATCATTTCCACCCCGTTTCATGATGTTACAGTGTATGCGCGGCTTTCATGCGAATATGAAAACACCACCGTCAGGCTCTTCACCCGCGGTGGTGTTTTTGATTGGAAAAATCAGATGATATTGGCGTAAGCCAGCTCCATCATGTAAGAAAGCGACACGGCGTCGTCGATGGTGTAAGGGATCTCGCCGCCGTTGACCAGAGCATCCATCCACAGATCGATCGGTTCAGGCTTGCGAGACGGCAGATTCGGATAGACCCAGCCGTTGCCGACGTTATAGCATAGGCGATCGAACACGCCCCCGGCCAGAATGGTGCCCTTATCGCCGACGATCTCCAGCTCAAACGGGTTATTCTGCGCAACAAACGCGGTTTCACTCACCGCGATGGCACCGTTGGCATAAGTGAAAACCGACACGGCGTTGTCTTCCACGCTGTCAACACGCACGTGGGTGAAAGCCGACGCGCATTTGACGGGGTCGCCCATGAGCCAGTGGATGAAATACATGGAATGCGCGCCCAGATCCATCATCGCACCGCCGCCGCAGGTTTTTGGGTCATAGAATGTCTGAGGCAGCCAGCCGGCGCTTGCGCCGTTGTGGGCGTTGCGCATGCGCAGATAGTTGACCTGACCGATCAGGTTATCATCCAGTGCGGACTTGATCCACAGAAAATCGCCGCGGCTGCGCCAGGGATAGGAAATGCAGAATTTGACGCCGCTCTTTTTCACGGCGTCCGCCACTTCCAGCGCATCCTGTTTGTTGAAGCAAAGCACCTTTTCGGTAAAAATGTGTTTACCGGCCAGCGCCGCCTTTGTGATCAATTCCTTGTGCTGATCCGTTGAGGAGCAGACCATTACGGCGTCAACGTCATCGCGCGCCAGAAGCTTGTCATAATCCGGCTCGTAATCGCAGGCATATTTTGCGGCGGTTTCGCGGCCGATCGTTTCGTCCGGATCCCATAAAACCGTGATTTTGCAGTTCGGGTTTGCGGCAACTGCTTTGGCATAGCCGCCGAAATGAACGTGCCACGTTCCGATCAGGGCAACGTTTACCATGGTAACACGACCTTTACTTTAATTTGTGTTCTTATTATAGCAACCGCCCGGGGAGAATGTCAATTGCTTTTGTCAGCGTTCGCCAGAATTCTGCGTACCGCAGCCGCAAAAACAGGCGCGCAATCGGTCGAGCCGGACACGCCGTCGTCGCACAGAATCGCCATGGCATATTGTTTTTCGCCGCAGGTGAA
>CAMJHI010000117.1 GCA_946405475.1 uncultured Clostridia bacterium | reverse complement strand
TCGTTTCAGCGCCTGCGTCATGTCGGCATGGATCACGTCCACCACGCCGGGCAGCCCCCCGGTGCGCAGCACGTGCCCCATGTTACCGTACCTGCCGTCGCGGCCGAAAACGGCGTTGATCGTTTTGTGGAATCTTTCCGGCTCGTTGACGGCTGCCGGGCAGGCGGGGTCGTCGACGGAATAATGCAGATAGCGCTCATCCATATAAAGGTCGAGCATCGGCAGCCCGGCGGGCAGCACCGCCGCCATGGGCGTGAACGGTTCGCCGAGGTCGGGGAACGCCTCGTCAAAGCGCAGAAACTCTTTTTTGGCTTCGCCGTAGGGGCTGAGCGAATAATCACTGAGGCTTCGGAACGTGTTGCACACGCCGTATTCCTCGCCGATCGAGTCCGCGCCCGCAAAGGCGGCGTACCGCCAGGCACGCGCGAGCAGCGAAAGCGAGCTGCCGCCGTGTTCGCGCCGTTCAAACGGCAGGTCGCTGCCGTATCCCTTGTGCAGCAAGTCTTCGAGCCATTCGTCCTGCCCCTCGCGCAGCGAAAACGGGATCGAAAGCTCTTTCCCATCGGTCAATTGCCAGCATTCGTAATACACGCCCCAGGGGATCCCGGCGGCTTTGGCCATGCCGCGCGTGTAGGCGACCTGAAGGCGCATGCCCGGGATCTGCCAGCCCATTTCGGGCGTCAGACGTTTGGCACCGGCTTCGATTTCCAGACGCGGCGCTAAAAAATAGCTGTCCGTCGGCAGCAGCCGCCCGCCGGTCTCCCGGTTCCGCTTTTCGTAAAGCGCCCGCGCGTCGCGCAAAAAGGTGGTCAGATCCTTGGCAAGCGTCATGTCGGCGTATTCTTCGGCGGTATGCGCTTCCAGAAAGACAGAAAGCTCTCGGCTTTTCACCTTTTGCAGCACCCGGTTTCTCTGTGCCGGGTCGTTCGGATCGGCCGTTTCCTGTCGGATCAGCGCTTCGATGCGCTCCAGATCACTGCGAAAATTCGACGCCCATTCGTGCATCTGAAAGCCCCAAAACCGTTCGCCCAGCAGCTCGTCATAATGCCGCAGCAGCGCCGGGTCGTAAGGATAACGGCGGGTCAGCCCGAGGCCGCCCTGCAGTCTGTCGATGTAAAACGGGCAGCTAAGCTCTTTGATCAGCCGTTCCAGCGGCGAACCGACGGCGGCCGCGGTGTTGAAATCAAAGGGCGGTTCAAAGCCTGGCTTGTGCATCAGCTTCAGCCCGTCGCCCTTTCGCCACAGCCCGTTCGCCTCGAGCCCGGGGAACGATCCTTCGGTGTAGGTGTGGAGAAACGTCAGCATTTTTGCCCCTTTCCGTTCCCAATGCAGTTCGGGGAACCGAGCACGGCCTTGCCGCAAACCTTCATGGTACGATTGGGCGCGGCGCGTTCGGGCTTCGTCGGCTCCAGCGCTTCAAGCGGTTCGCTTGCCAGCAGCAGGATCGACCCTTTTTCCATTGGCTCCGGCTCGAAGACTTCCTCCCGGCCGAAGCGAACGCGCGGCAGCTCGATTGCCGCAAAGCGTCCGCCCGCGGGCGCAAGACAGGCAAACAGCGGCCGGTTCATCCATTCGTCCGGCAGCGCGATGCGGCAGGGTTCGCCCCGCAGACTTTCCACGGTGACCACGAAGCCGTCTTCGTCAAATTGAGCGCCGACAGCGAAGCCGCCCTCGGCAAACAGCCGGAACGAAACCGGCAGCGCCCCGTTGGCGGGGCACAGGCGCAGCACGCCCTCGTGGCTTTGCAGCAGGCTTTCCTGCAGCGCCATGGCGATGATCGGCTCCGTTTCAAAATCGAAATGGATGAAATCATCCGAGCGGATGCAGCATTTTTCGTGCGTGTCCGTGTTGTCATAGTGATAAAACGCGGGCGCGTTGCGGCGCAGGTCGCCCGGCTCGCCGTCCTCGGCGTTCATGCCGTTGGGGAAGCCCTGAAAATTCGAGAGCATCGCTCGCGCAGCCTTTTCCACTTCGCCGCGCATCCCCATGCGCGCCAGAAAGATCGGCAGCATGTTCCAATGGCCGGTCTCTTCGCCGGTGCGGTGGATATAGAGCAGATTGGTCAGAAGATCGAACGGCTCGCTGCCCCTGTCCTTCAGCCCGTGCAGCCCGGAAGGGTAGAGGGAGCAGAGCTCCACGTCGGGGAAGGCTTCGATGCGATCCGGCTCGTTCGGGTTGCCCAGCGCCTTGCGCACCGGCTTGCCGTTTTTGTGCGCGATCCCGTAGACCGCGGCGTTTCCGGCGGGCTTTCTGCCCTTGCCGACGCCGAAGGAGATCGTTTCGCCGTCCCAGTCCACGCCGATTTCCAGCGGCAGCACGTTCGGGGGCGGCAAATGCGTGAGCGCGTCGTCGATCCTTTGCTTCGTTTCCGCTTCCGCAAAGGGGCGGTAAACCGGGAACAGGGCGCGGATCATCGTAAAGTCGGTCAGCACGTCGTCCGCGGTCTCGTTGGATTCATACGCCGACGTGCCGTGAATGTGATAAAGCCCGTCCTCGCCAGGCTCCAGCAGGTCAAGGTAATACAGCACGCACCCGCGCATGAACGGCAGCACGGTTTCCCGCAAAAAGGTTTCGTCCCCGGTGAAGCGATAATGCCGCCACAGGTGCATGGCCACCTGCGCGCCCGGCGTGGCGTTCATGTGGTGATATTCCGCGCCCCTGCCGAAGCGGTCGGTCACGTCGTGCAGGAACAGGCCGTCTTTTCCTTTTACGATCGACGCGAACAGGCGGCACGACTCCATGCCGTTTTTTCGCAGCGCAAAATAGTTCTTCGCCAGCTCGCCGTGCCCCGCCGCGTCGAGCGGGTGATACAGGTGCTGTTCGTTATAATGAAAATAATAGTTCCAAGGGATATAGTCGTGGTAAAAGCCCCACAGACCGCTCGTGAAATGGGGCGGGTAGGCGCCGCGGCTCTCGCTGTTCATATAATAAAGGTAGAGATACCAGATGTTTTCCAGATAATCGTCGTCAATGGCGAGCATCGACTTTTCCCAGAACCGTTCCCACGCTGCCTTGTGTGCCCGATAAAGCGCCTCTTCGCCCGCGTTTTCTGCTTGATCCAGCGCCTGTTTGCAGGCATTTTTCGCGTCCCGGGTCGTCGCGCCGGTTCTGACCGTCCAGAACAGCGTAAAGCGGTGCGCGGCGGCACGCGGCAGGGTGAACGCCGCGGCGTGCCGGTTTTTGCGCGCTGTGAAAACGGCCTCGTCGGTGACAAGGCGCAGCGCGATGCAGAATTTCGTCGGCTCCAGCTCCTGCGTGATATAAAGCGTTTTGCCGTCGGCGAGCGCTTCGGTTCCGTCAAGGCTCGTTTCCGGCGCGTCTTTCTGCATGGCGTACCAGCGCCAGAGCGTGCGGCTGCCCCAGCGGGTCAGGCGGATCTCGGGCGCTTCCGGTTCTTCGGCTTCGATCTGAAACGACAGCGCGGTCACGCCGCTTTCGGCAAACGCGCGGGCGTGCACGGCGCAAAACGGCGTTTCGCAGTCCAGCAGCGCGGTGGCGTCGGCCAGTGAAAGCCGCGCCGTGAACGCTTTTTGATACAGGTATTCAAACGCGGGGCTGTCCAGTCGGATCGTGATCTCTCCGGCGTGCTTGACGCAGGTGAGCTCCTCCTCGTGCCCCGAGCAGTAGCAGCGGTCGTCCCATGTCACGCCGGGCGGCGCGTCCTGCCACAGGTCGCACTTGTTGACGTGGATGTGAACGCCGTCCTTTTCCAGCCACAGCAGCGAGCCGGTGTCGCCGTCGCCGATGGGGATGCCGGAGGTCGGCCGGTTTTCGGGCGAGCCGAAAAACAGATCGTGGCGGGGGAGGCGGTCGGCCGTGCGGTTGAGCCAGCGTTTTGTCTGCGGGTCAAAATGCGTTTTCATGCCGCGTTCCTCATCCCTGTCCGTAATAGGCGTTTTCGCCGTGCTTGCGCAGGAAGTGCTTGTCCAGCAGCGCCTGCTGCATCGTGCGGTGCTGCGGGTTGAGCGTCAGCGCGTGATAATCCATGAACGCCACTTCCTCCATCACCACGGCGTTGTGCACCGCGTTCATCGGGTCGGTTCCCCACGCAAAGGGGCCGTGGGAATACACCAGCACGCCGGGGATGTCGTTGGGGTTCAAGAAACGGAACGTGCCCACGATGACCCGGCCGGTTTCCTTTTCATATTCGCCCTTGATCTCCGCGTCGGTCATGGGGCGGGTGCAGGGGATATCGCCGTAAAAATAGTCGCCGTGGGTGGTGCCCATCGCCGGGATCGGCAGCCCTGCCTGCGCAAACGACGTCGCCCAGCGGGAATGCGTGTGCACCACGCCGCCGATGTGGGGAAAGGCCTTGTACAATTCAACGTGCGTGGCCGTGTCGCTTGAGGGCTTCCATTTCCCTTCGACCGTGTTTCCGTTCAGGTCAACGACCACCATATCCTCCGGCGTCATACCGTCGTAGTCCACGCCCGAGGGCTTGATCACGACCAGCCCGCTTTCGCGGTCAATGCCGCTGACGTTGCCCCAGGTGAATGTCACCAGCCCGTGCCGGGGCAAAAGCAGGTTTGCTTCGCAAACGATTTTTTTCAGGTTTTCCAGCATGTTCTTACCTCCGCCGTTTTTCTTTTCACATATTCATCCGGTGATTCTTCCGCCATCACTCTCACGCCGCAGGGATCAACAGGCACGAGCGTCGGAAAGCGTTCGCCCGTCAGCAGGTCGGTCATGGGGGAATCGATCGAAAGCGCGGCAGGCGCGCCGCCGGTTTCACACAGCACGAACCCGCGCCCGGCTTTGCCGCGGCGGGGGATGATCTGCAGCGTGCCGTCCACGTGGCAGTCTTTCACGCCTGCGTCCGCCAGCGCGATGCGCATCAGCTTGTCCTGATCGTGTGCGCCAAGCAGCGCGCCGCACAGGATCACTTCGCCCGCGCCGACCTTGTGCCGGGATATCACCGTTTTTTTCTTCAGCGCGGTGTGTCCGCCGGTCACGGTGGCCAGGGATACGCCGCCGTCGAGCGTGTAGAGCTCCGCCCAGTGTTCCACGGCCAGCTCTTCGCCGTTGGCCCACTCGGTTTCCAGCACGGAGCCGTCGGTGGGAACGCTGTAATCCAGCCGCACCTTGAGCCAATCCTCGATCATGCCCAGCGCGCGGTCGGTGTAATGCGCGCCGATCGCGTTGCGGATATCCGTCATCGGCCCGGCGACCCAAACGCCGCCCCGTTCGACGAACGAGCGGATCTTTTGGGCCAGCTCTCCGTCCTCCAGCGTCATCAGGCAGGGGGAGATCAACAGCTTGTACCCGTCGAGCGAATGCCCGGCGCCGATCACGTCCGGCCGCACGCCGCAGCGCACGAGCGATTCATGAACGCCGCGCACGTTTTTCTGATAACTGTTGCCCTGAAAGATCCTTTGCTGCTCGAAGAGCTGCCATGAGCGGCTCGTGAAATGCAGCGCGACCGGTGTTTCCACCTTCGTTCCCGTCAGAAACGCCGCCATTTTGTCAAATTCGGCCGCTGTTTGCTGCACCTCGGCAAAGGTGTGGGTCGGCCGTCCCTCCGGCGAGAGCAGCGACCCGTGCATCAACTCGTGCCCCGCCCAATGCTGCCGCCACAGCCAATACAGGTTGCTTTCGCCGCCCAGCGCGACCGGCAGCCAGGAGTTGACGCGGCAAAAGCCCTCGGGCTGCAGCGTCATCCCGATCTCCGTTCCGCCGTTCCACGTGGCGTTCGTTTCCGTGTTCCAGAACGGGTGCTCCTTCAGCGTGCGCAGATAGTCGAACCAGAACACCTCGTCGTTCAGGGTTTCGCGCGTGTTGTAATGGTTGAACATCACCACGTCCAGCCCGGCGCAGACCGCCTCGTAATCCATGGCGTTGGTCGGCATCATGTCCGTGCCGATGGGCGCGCTCGTGAACTTTCTGAGAATATCCGCCTGCCGGTGCAGAAACGCAATGTCCGCGTCGTGGTGCGCGGCCGCCCATTCAAATTTCAGGTGCGGATTGTGCCAGGCGGTCCAGTCGCCCGGCACCTGATCGAACCGGTCGTAGGCCTGACTGAACAGGTTCAGATCCCACCGTTCGTTGAGCGCTTCGACCGTGCCGTATTCCCGCTGCAGGCGGTCGTGATAGCGGTCCATGCAGTACTCGCAGGTGCAGCCGGGCTGACCGGCGAGGATTTCGTTGTCGAGCTGCCAGCCGATGACGTTGGGGTCGCTGCCGAACTCGCGCCCCATCGCCTCCACGATGCGGTCGCAGGCGGCCAGATAATGGGGGTTGTTCGAGCAGCAGTGCCGCCGCCCGCCGTGCTGCGCCCGCGTTCCGTTCGTGTGCCGCACGAAAACGTCCGGGTGCTCTTCGCCCAGCCAGATCGGGGGCGTCGCCGTCGGCGTGCCCAGAATGACCGCAATGCCCGCCTCGCTCAGCCGGTCGATGACCCGGTGTAGCCAGTCAAACTCGAATTGCCCGGGTTTCGGTTCCATTTTGCGCCATGCGAATTCGCCGATGCGGGCGCAGGTGATCCCGGCTTTTTGCATCATTGCCACGTCGTAGTCAAGCTGTTCGTCCGCCCAGTCCTCCGGGTAGTACGCGCAGCCGAGAAACGGCCTTTTGATTTCGCGCATGTTCGTTGCTCCTTTCCATGTCCGACGGGGGTCGGGTTTCTGCGATCCGAAATTTCTGTTTATAATTAATTTATATCATACAGACGTCGTTTTTTCAATAACCAACCTGCCGTGTGCCGCTTTTCTTTTGGCGCGCTTTATGGTAGAATACGGTTATCAGAGTCCGGAAAGGAGCATGTTTATGAAAATCACCGACGCGCCCTATCTGTTCGATTTTACATACGGCGGCAGACCGTTTCAGGAGAGCCTGACGGAGACGTCTCTGGAACCCCGCGAAAACGGCGAACGCAGGGTTTACCGTGTTGCCAACGGGCTGAAGCTCACAACGGATGTGATCCGCCGTTCCTTCGGCGCCGTCGAATGGGTCAATACCCTTGAAAACGAGGGGGATCACCCGACCGATCTGATCGAAAACCTGTGGGATTGCTGCGTTTCCCTCCCGCTTGCTCACGAGGAACCGCGGCAGGCGACCGCCTGGCTGCCGGATCCGGCCGACTTGACGCGCGTGCTCGCGCCT
>CAMJHI010000116.1 GCA_946405475.1 uncultured Clostridia bacterium | reverse complement strand
CTACTCAGAAACTCTATTATGATGTTCTGATCGATGATCTCTTTCGTTTTGCGCGCCAGCACGACAATGAACGGCAGGTTGCGCATGGAATTGTTCATCAGCGAAATATCGGCGCTTTCAATGGCGGTGTTGGAGCCCATCGCCCCCATGGCGATGCCGACGTCCGCCTCGCTGAGCGCCAGCGAATCGTTGATGCCGTCGCCCACCATGACGACGGTATGATTTTCTTTTTCTTTTTTCAGCAGCTCCAGCTTCTGTTCCGGCAGCAGCTCACAGTGAAGATCATCCACCGTGACGGATTCGGCGATCTTCTGCGCTTCCACACGGTTGTCGCCGGTCATCACCGAGATCCGTTTCACGCCGATGTGGCGCAGAGAATCGAAGGTTTCCGCCGCGTCGTCCCGCAGAATATCGCGGAACACGATGCATCCCAGCACGGTTTCATTGTGCGCTGCCCACGTGGTGGAGCCGGTTTGCGCATCGTCGCACGGCAGCGTATAGCCAGACTTTTCCAGATAGCGGCGGCTGCCCAGGATCACCGTGTTCTCCCCTTTTCGGCCGGTCACGCCGTTGCCGGCTTTTTCGGTGATCGTGTAATCCGTTGCATAGTCGAGATCCCGGCAAAGCCGGACGATCGCCTTGGAAGCGGGGTGCAGCGACCCGTGCGCGACCGCCGCGGCGGTTTTCAGCAGTTCTTCTTCGCTTTCCGCCCCGAACAATTTGAATTCCACGGCTTCGAGCGTTCCGTTGGTGATGGTGCCCGTTTTGTCGAAAATGAAGGAATCCGCATCCGTCAGCTTTTCAATAAAGGTGGGGTTTTTGATGAGGATGCCGCGCTTGGAGGCAGCCCCCAGCGCCGCGATGATGGGCGCGGAGGAAACCAGCATGTAGCCGCACGGGCAGCTCACCACCAGCACGGCGACAGCCCGCGCAATATCCTTGGTGAAAAACCAGATCAGCGCCGCCACCGCCAGCACGAACGGGATGTAATACTTCATGAACCGGTCGACCAGCCGGGCTTCCGGCAGCTTCATGGTTTCCGCGTTTTCGAGCAGCTGCACGATGCGGTTGAAGGACGTGTCCTGATAAGCCTTGTCGACCCGGACGGTCAGCAGGCCGTCGATGCTCGTCGTGCCCGCATAGACCTTGTCGCCCTTGCCGACGCTTTTGGGCAGCGATTCCCCGGTGAGAGATTTCTGATCCATGTTCGCTTCGCCCTGCAGAACCGTGCCGTCAATGGGCAGCGACATGCCGGATTTGACCAAAATCACGTCGCCCTCCCGCAGCGTTTCGGCCTTCACTTCCCGCTCTTTGCCGTTGGTAAACAGAAGGGCGGAATGCGCCTGCATCTGCTTGAGGCCTTCAATGGCGTCCCGCCCGCCCATGATGCTTTTTTCTTCAAAGAAATGGACGACCGTCAGAATGACGGGGATCAGAACGGCAACGATAAACTGCCCGTCCAGCACGGCGACGAGCATGGCGACAGACACCAGCATTTCCATGGAGGCGCTGACGTCCTTGTGCAGAAAGCCCTTCACCGCCGTCACCAGAACCGGAATGCCGATGATCATTACGCTGATCAGATACAGCAGCTCCGCGACCGCCGCCTGACCGGGCGCAAGCCGGTTGAGCAGCAGCCCGGCGGCAAAAAAGACCAGCGCCGCCACAGCCGACGCGATGGCGCCGGACAGCTTCTTTTTATCTTTGTCGGAAATATAAGTCACGGAGCGTTCCTTCAGCGACTCCTCGGCCATATGATCGATTTTTTTCATACTTCTGCCCTTCCGTTTATTGTGCCGTGCCGGTGTTCGGCAGGATCAGACGGGTCCCTTTTCCGCCCGTTTCGGGCACGACGATCGTCGCGCCGCTCTGCTTGAGCACCTCGCTGACCCTCGTGCGGAACACGCCGTTATAAACCACGCTCGGGTTCCGTTTATACTGCTCGTACAGCGCCATAAACTGCTCGGAAATGGCCGTTGCTTTGGCCACCTTGTCGGCCTGTGCACTGTTGGCGTCGGCGATCAGCTTCTGCGCCTGCGCCTGCGCGTCCGGTATGGTGGATTCCTCGTAATCCCTCGCCTGCTGGATCAGCGTTTGCTTGCGCACGGACGCCGTGGTGGCGTTGTTGAACGCCTCAAGTGCTTCCGACGGCGGCGCGATCTCGGTGAGCTCCACGTTCGTGATCGTGACGCCCAGACCGACCCGGTCGATCACCGCCTGCGCGTTTTTCATGGTTTTGGAAATGAGCGTGGATTTTTCCGTTGTCAGCACGTCGTCGACCGTCGTGCCGGAAACCAGCGCCGTGATCTCGCCCGAAACGATGCCCTGCAGCGCTTCGGAAATGTTGCCGACCCGCAGCGCATAGGCGACCGGATCGCTGATTTTGTATTTCACCGCGATATTCATGCGCACAATGTTGCTGTCGCCGGTGATCACGTAGCCGTTGGACTGGATCGCCTTGCCCATCAGATCGCCGCTGCCGTACAGCGAGCCGACGGACAGCACCTGAACGCGTTCCACCGGCACTTTAACGACCTCGTCGATAAAGCTCGGCAGAGAAAAATGCAGACCGGGCTGCTTGATCTGCTCTTCCGGCGTGGCGCCGGTCAGCGCGCCGAAGCGCAGCACGACGGCGACCTCGCTGCTGTCCACTTTATAAATGCCGGTCAGCAGGATGATGGCCAGCGCCGCCAGGATCACCCACTTAAAATACCGGATGCCGGTATTCAGAAACCCCTCGAAGAGTTCCATACTTTTCTGCTTCATCGTTGTGTCCCCTTCTCGGCCGGGCCGGTCAATGACCTGACTCGAGGATATCGAACGCGGAATCCTCGGCATTCATAATGATGACCGTATCGGCGGAAACGGCGTTTTCCAGCGCGATCAGCTTTTTCAGATAAACGAACAGCTCGGCGTTCGCGTCATAAGCCTCGCCATAGATCGCCGCGATCTTCTTTTCGGTTTCCGCGTTGATCTTGGCCGCCTCTTTTTTGCCGTCGGCCACGATCTGCGCCGCCTTCGCGTCAGCCTCGGCGGTGATCTTGGCGGCGTCGCGCCGACCTTCCGACAGCAGCTTGGTCACTTGCTTTTCGCGGTCGGCCACCATCTGATCGAGCACGCTTTGCAGGTTATCGTCCGGCAGAGCGATGCGCTTGATGCGAACGTCCTCCACGGCGATGCCGTAATCCGACAGCGCTTTTTCGGCGATGCGCTCCTTCATTTCCTGTGTGATCTCGCTGATGCGGATGTTGTCGAGATCCGTCGAAACCAGAGCGGAAAGCTCATAGCTGCCCATCACGCCGTTTTTGACGTTGGAGGTCAGGTCGTTGAGATAGGTCGCCGCGTTGCTGACGTCACCGACGCTTCTGTAAAACTTCAGCGGATCGTCGACGTGCCAGATCACGTAGGTTTGCAGAATGATATTCTTTTTATCGTTCGTCAGCGTTTCCGTATAGCCGGAATCCATGTACTGACTCTTGGCGTCGAAAACGATCACCTTTTCAAAAGGCGCAGGCAGCTTGAGATAAAAGCCCGCGTCCGTGCAGGTCTTGCGCACGTTGCCGAAGCGGGACACGATGGCATAAGACCCCTCCCGCACCGTAAAACTGAAGCCGTAAACAAAAACGATGACGACCAGCAAAACAGCCGACGCCCATTTGATCCATTTTTTCATAATCTTTTCTTTCCTCCCGTTTTCCTCTGTGCGGCGTTAAGACGCTTCGCCGCCGTCAGCCGATTCACTCTGAGCAAAATCAGAGCCGCTGACCACGGTATGACTGCCGGAAAAATCGACCAGATAATCCGCCGGATCAAGGTCGCCGATGAAAACGTAGACCTTGTTGCCGGAAACGACGGTTTCAAACGTGTCGAGATATTTGGTCAGCGTCACGGCATCGGGGTGCTTGCGGTAGGCCTTGGCCGCCTCCAAAAAGCCGCCGATCTCGTATTGAGCGTCGGAAAGGCGGTTCGTCTGATCCCGTTTTGCGGCCAGGATCAGCTCAGACGCCTCCTGCTCGGCCGCCGCCAGCTTTTCCGCTTCGGTCGCCTTCGCGTTGATGACCAGCGTGTTTTTCTGAACGCCCGCGCTGACGACGCCCTGATAGACGTCCGCGATGCCGATGGGCGGGTGGATGCTTTCCAGCGTCACCGTTTCAATGTGAAGGCCGATGCGCGACGACTGACAGAACTCGTTGAGCTCCTGCGCCATGGCTTCCGAAAGACCGCTGCGGTCTTCGCTGAGGAAGGTGTCAAGGTCGGTGGAAACCGTGCGGCTCAGGATGATCTCGTAAGCCTTGGCGGTCAGGATATCCTCGGGCGAAGCGTAGGTGGTGACGTATTGCCGCAGATCGTCGATCACGTAAGCGATCTTGATGTTGACGGAAACCAGCTCGTTCCCGTTGCCCAGCAGAAGCTGGTACTCTTCGCCGCCGTGCGCCTGCGTCCAGAGGTTGTCGGCGGATTGCTGTTTTTCGTAGCCGACCAGAACCTCTTTGACACGCGCCGTGTCGTAGATCTCGGCCTTGTCGATCGGCCAGGGCAGCTTGGCGTGCAGGCCGGAGCCGACGGGAGACTCAGCCTGAATGCGGCCGAAGCGGTACACGATCGCCTGCTGCTGCGGATCGACCTTATAAAAGCACGAGGCAACCAGCAGCACGGCGCACAGCGCCAGCACGGCGCCCGGCAGAAGACCGACGGCGTAGCGGATGCTCCACAGCGATTTCACGGAAAGGCCGGTGTTTTCTTCCAGAAAATCGGAAAAGCTCTTTTTTTCTTCTCCTTTGGTAAACCGCAGCAGGAACAGATAATCGAACGTCTGCAGCAGATCTTTTTTGATCAGGCCTTTGGCCGCACCGACGAGGATCATCAGCAGCGCCGCCAGCATAAAGCCCCGGATGACCCAGGCCAGCACCGGCAGGCACGAAATGTTGAGCACGCCGTTCAGGGCGAAGAACAGCGCGGAAACGGCATAGACCGCGCCGCTGCACAGGATCATGCCGCGGGCGGTGAAGCTGCCAGGCTTCTCCTCCAGCCCCTTCATCCAGTTCGCCGCAATGAAATACACGGCGGCGGCCAGAATGCTGATGCCGATGAAGATCACGCTGTAGCTGCTGTCGGAAGCGAGCGTGCCGATATAGAACGCCTGAAACTGCGGCAAAGCAAAACGCACCAGCAAAATCAGCAGCACGGCAAGATGCGCGACCGTCAGCCGCTTTTCGGCTTTGCGGCGACCCGAAAGCGCTGCCTCGTCATCGCTCTGCGGCGCTTCGTCCGCGGCTTCGTCAGCGGCGGGCTGCGGTTCGTCCGGCTCAGCCTGACGGCGCCGGACAAGCCGGGACAGCTTCGGCTTTTCTTTTTTCTTTTTTGGCTTATCCTTGCGCACGCGGGTCTCGCCTGTTTCGACCCGGTGCCATAAAAACTCCGTGAGGATGATCAGAGCGTACAGGTAGCAAAAGCATTTGCTCATCAGGATAAACTGATCCAGAATGAGGAAATACCCGACCCAAGCCGTGATCAGGCGAAAAAGGAAGCCCGTTACCGTGAAAAGCACCCACGGGAACAGATACGTCCTGATCTCTTTCTGCTTTTTCAATTCCGTCTTAACCCCGTTTCAATTGGAAATGGATGGTAAATAAACGCGAAAAGAATACTGCCGTACTTGATGTATTGCAGTATTCTTAGCCGCTGGAAAAATGCGCTGCCAGAGGAAGCGACTTTAACTGTTTACTTTTTGAAGAAATCGGTGATCTGATCCCAGAGGTTCTCAAAGAATTTGCCGATATTTTCAAAGAAATAGCGGATCCTCAGAGCCAGAGCGGAAACGACGCTGTCGTTGAGCAGCTCTTCCGTGGTCATGGTGTAGGTTTCGTAAGAGGCCGGATCGTTCTTATCGACCGTGATCACGCGGAAGCCGCGGTGATTGTCGTTATAAGAAGCGAAGGTGCAGCCGGGCGAGGACACCAGATCGATCCCCTCATAATCCACGACGTAAGCGTTGATGTGGTCGTGACCGAAGAAAACGGCTGAGACGTCGCCCTGCTCGAGCATGGCTTCGACCTGCGCGTAACCGGGCGCAAAGTTCGTGTCGGGCGGGCAGGGACCTTCCGACAGCCAGTTGGTCGTCAGATCGGTGCCGTCGGGCAGCGTGTAGTAAGAACCGGCGAAGGCAACGGCGCCCTCGGTACCGGCCGGCACCTCTTTGAGCGCATATTTGATCTGGGGCGGAACGATGTGCTGGAAAGCGATGGAAGGAACGACCTCGCCGCCGTTGGCCGCTTTGAGCTCGTCGGATTTGGCCTTGTACCAGTCGATCTGCTCCGGCAGAACGTAGCCGTAACCGCCGTAGGTATCATCCGGATTGTAGTTGCCGGAATCGAAGCACCAGATATTGAACAGGACCTTCTGGCTGTCCTTCGACTCATAAACGGGAATATTGTAAGTACCGGCGTTGATGGTGTAGTTGTCGCCGACGGTCTTATCCGCCACGACGCCCGCGCAGCCGATGAAGCACTTGTAAGACTCGTACTGGGCGATCTGCTCCATTTTGGTGTAAGGCGTGCGGTCGTCATCGTGGTTGCCGAACACCATCGCCAGCGGGATGCCGTACTGCTCGAACACGTCCATATAGCTCTTGATCGCGGTGTGCGCCTGCGACTTCGTTTTGCAGGAATAGCCGCCGATGTTGTCGCCGGTGAGGACGATCAGATCGGGATTGCTGGTTTCGATCGCGCGCTTGAGCGATCGCTTGGCGAGCGGGTCGATCACCTCGTCATCCTGAATGTCGGCCACCTGAAGGATCTTCAGCTTGCCGTCTTTGTTGAACGAAATGTGCGCGTTGGCCGGACGGGACACGTCAATATCCGACAGCGCGGCGATTGCGGGGATGAGCAGCATCATGCTCATGACCAGACAAAGGGTAACCGCCAACACTTTTTTGAACTTGCTCATGGTTTTTCTCCTCTCGCGGTATGTTCTTCATCAGAAAAAGCTGACCGGGGTTTTGTGAAAGCGAAACAGCGATCTCAAAGATTCTGTCTGACTGAAGAATTGGTTAGCTTTCTCTAACTTTATATTCATTATACTATCCTCTCGAAAAAAATCAAGAGAATTCTTTGTTTTTTATCAGATCAATACCCATTCCTGCCCGGAAGGCGAAATCCGGTCAGTCGATAAAATGG
>CAMJHI010000115.1 GCA_946405475.1 uncultured Clostridia bacterium | reverse complement strand
TTTGCGCTTTGATTATAACAGGGTTCCCCATTCTTTTCAACCGCCGAAAAAACAAAAAGCCCCGAAGGGCTTTTGAGAAGCGAGTTTACTGAGCGGCGGTCTGTGAGCCGTTCACGATCGCCTCGACCCGCTCGCGGTTCATGAACAGCGTGCAGCCGCCGACGTGATCGTCTTTGAGCAGGCCTTCCGTTTGCAGCGCGCGGAACAGCGGGGATTTCAGCGCCTCGCGCAGAGAGGTGTCGCGCACGTTGCTGTCGGAATAGGGCGAAAACGGGCAGGGCTCCGCGCCGCCGTGGGAGTTGATGTGAAAGAAGCCGCGCCCTGCGGCCACGCAGCCGCCGGAGCTTTTTTCATCACCGGGGAAGGCGATGAACACCATGTTCCGTCTGGCACGCCGCAGCCGTTTGACGGCCTTGCGCATGCGTTTCTGTTCCGCTTCCGCCGGGGCGAGGTGGCGGCTTTCGTCGGTGACGGGCACGTATTCGACGTAGATCACCGCCTTGCAGCCCAGCGACGAAAGAGAATCCAGAAACGCGTCGGAATAGACCTCGTCGATATTTTCGGTGGTCACGGTCACGGAGGCACCGAAGATCATGCCGCGGTCGCGGATGCTCTGCATGGCGGCGGTGACCTTATGGTAAACGCCTTCGCCGCGCCGGGCGTCGGTGACGGCTTCGTTGCCTTCGATGCTGATGATCGGCAGCAGGTTGCGGTGCTCGTCGAGATAATCGAGATATTTTTCGTGCAGATAAGTGCCGTTGGTGAAGATCGGGAACAGGATATCGGGGTGCTCGGCCGCCTGCTGCAGCACGTCGTAGCGCAGCATCGGCTCGCCGCCCGCGAGCAGAATGAAGCTGATGCCAAGCTCCTGCGCTTCACAGAAAATGCGGTTCCACTCCTGCGCCGTGAGCTGATCGACCGGCTTGGCGTCACAGCAGGCGTTGCTGCTGCGGGAATAGCACCCCGCGCAGTGCAGGTTACAGGCGCTGGTGATGCTCGCGATCAGGAACGGCGGGATATGCTCGCCGCCGCGCTCGGCCGCCGCGCGCTTTTGGGAGGCGGCGCGGGAAGCTTTGGCAAAGCGCCGCATAAAGGCGCTTTCTTTTTCATTCCTGGCCGTGGCGCGCAGCGAATCGGTCACGACCCGCACGACGCCCCGCGTCATATAACGCTGAATGTTCAACAACGGTCACCTCATTTTTGCTTTTGTGTTCACCCGTCAGGCGCGGTTGAATTTTTCCTTCGGCTGACGGCAGCGCGGGCACTTCCAATCCGCCGGCAGGTCTTCAAACGCCACGCCGTCATGCTCGGCCGGGTCATACACGTAGCCGCACACGGTGCAGACATATTTGCCGCTGGCCTGCGCCGCTTTGATCTCACCGACCGGGATGCTTGCCGGCGGATCATTCAGATCGACGACCCTGTTGGCTTCCAGATTTTCAACGCCGAGCGGCGTATGGGTGGAAAGATAGACCGTGGGATGCGACGCGATAAAGGCGCGCACGGCGTCGAGCGTTTTTCGGGCGGCGGCGACGTCTTCAAACACGACCGAGAGCTTGTTGGCGTAAAGCGCCTCATCCGTGTAGGTCACGTCGCCGTGCATCATGTAATAAAGCCCGTCGCTTTCCGCGATGACGATGCTGTTGCCGGTGGTGTGCCCCGTGGCCTCGATCAGATAAACGCCGTCGACGATTTTCCGGCTCTTTTCAAAGTTCGCGTAAGGGCCGTCGGTGAAATCAACGGGCGTGACGTTCGGGTATTGCAGCTCGGCCGCCTTGCCTTCCTCGCGGGAAGCGAAGATCTGCGCGTTCGGGAAGGCGCGCAGCTCGCCGGTGTGGTCGGCGTGCTTATGCGTGATGAGAATTTTGGTGACCTGCTCCGGCCGGTAGCCGAGGGCGGCCAGCGCCTGCGTATAAGGGGCGACCCTGCTGCCCATATAGATCACGGTGTTGTCGTCCGGCACGGCGTCCGGCGCTTCGGCGGGCATGCCGGTATCCACGAGGATGACCTCGCTGCCGGTATCAATGAGATAGTTTTGCAGGCTGGAACGGTATTTCACAAACGGGTCCAGCCCGTCCATCCCCTCGCCGCCGCAGGCAAAGGGCTGGGTCATGAAGCCGTTTTCATAGAGTTTGACCACTTTAATGATCATCTTTGGATCCTCCATTCATTCTTTCAATAGACTCATCACGGTATCGCCGTGACGCTTTTCATCGCCCTTGACGCTTTCCACCGCGGGATATTTCGCGGCAACGGGCGCGTAGGTATCGACCGCACCATATTCAAATTTTGCGATGAGCGGATACAGGCGCTTTCTGCCCATGACCCGATACAGCAGCGGCAGCAGGATCGCCAGCGTTTTTTTCGGCTTGAGCGCCTGATCCGTCAGGCCTCTGAACACGGCGGCATGCTTCCCCTCCTCCGCAGCCAAGCGGCGGAAGGCTTCGGCGTCGCTGCGGCTTTTGACCGTATCCGCCAAAGCGTTATACATCAGCACGGCGTCGAGTTCGCCCTGCTGGGCTTTGAGCAGCGTTTTCTGTTCGTTCCGATCCATCGTTCCTCTTCCTTATTTTTCCTTGTAATAAAGCATGCAGTGGCAGAAGCCCTCGAAATTCTCGTCGGCGATCTGCTCGCGGAATTCGCGGCACATGCACTTGGTGTCTTCAGTGCGCTCGCGGCGGCAGGGGCAGTAGCCGCCGGTCTGTTTCAGCCCTTCCTTGACCGCGTCGGCGATCTCCTTGTTGGGATTGACTGTGATTTTCATGTTGTCAGCTCCTTTTCTTATTTCAAAAACGTTTTGGCGAAGGCGGTCGCCGCTTTCAGGTCGTCGGCGTTCGGTCTGCCTTTATGAATGCCCTTGAATTCGCCGCGACAGTGGAACTCTTTGCCGCACATAGGAATGCCGACCTGATCCGCCTGCGCCTTGACCTTTTTGTAGGTGGAATTGAGCATGGCGGCGGAACCGAAGTTGACGATCTGCCCGACCATTGCTTTGTCGAGCGATTTCACAAAGTCCGCCACCTCGGGGTCGATGCTGAAGGCGTAATAGGAATTGCCCAGAAACAGCAGATCGACCGGCTCGGTCACGGGCTCGCTGATGGGCAGCGCCGTCACGCCCAGCGCTTCGGCCACCGCCTCCGCCAGCCGCTTGGTGTTGCCTGTTTTGGTGTAATAACGAACGGCGTATTTCATGTTAATCTCTCTCCTTTTCTTCCTCTAAGATTTTATAAAGAATCTGATAAAGCGTTTGAGCCTCCTGCGGCGAAATGCGGAACTCCCCTGCCATGCAGGCCGGAACGCTGAGCGCTTTTTCCTGCAGGGCGCGCCCGGTTTCAGTGAGCGTGATGACCAGATTGCGCCCGTCGTTCGCGTCTTTGGCCTTGACGATATAGCCCTTTTCCTGCAGCTTTTTGAGCAGCGGCGTCACCGTGTTGGATTTCAGGCACAGTGTCTGGCAAAGCAGCTTTTCGTTCACCTGCTCCTCTTCCCAGAGCACCATCATCACGATGTATTGTGTGTAAGTCAGATCAAGCTCATCCAGAAACGGCTTATACTTCCTCACGATCAGATTGGTGACGGCGTACAGCGGAAAGCAAAGCTGGTTTTTCAGGCGAAGCGATTCATATTTGTTGTCCATCTCTTTCGTTCCCCTTACAAAATATGTCGCATGCGATTTATCTGGATTCGATTATATCGTATGAGATATAATTTGTCAAGCGTTTTTTCATGTTTTTTCAAAGCTTGCCGTATAAAACAGAAATAACCGCCCCCGGTGAGAACGGTTATTCCTGAAAAGCTTATATCTATTTGAGCTGATACGTCGCCACGTAGACCGTGTTCGCGGGCGCCGCAAGGCCGGGATCATCCAAAACGAAGGACGGCGCGAGCCCGGCTTCTTCGGCCGCAAGCGCAAAGTGGCACAGTGTAATGCCCAGATCGACGCGCTGAACATCCCATTCGCCGTCGGTGCGGGCCTTGCTTTGCTTTTCGTAAAAATGCACCCGGTCGCCGCAGACGACGGCGCGCCAAGGCTGCCTGTTGACGGCGGACGGAGCAAGGCGCACCGCCTCAAACAGCGGCTGCCATTTACCCGCGGTTTCCGGCGTCAGTGGCCGGTCGAAGGCGCCGTCAAAGAACAATTCGGAAAAAGCCAGGCGGCTGTCGGCCTTGACCCCTTTGCGCATCACGCTTTCACGCAACGACATCTTCTGCGCCGGGTAACCCAACGGGCTGACGCAGGGCATCACCTCGCCGCTTTGCAGCGAGACCGCCCGTTCAAAGGCGGAACGGTCCATCGTACCGGCGATCCACGTGGTGCCCACGCCCATGGCTTCGGCAAACAGCACGACCCGCTCGAATGAATAGCCGAAGGCCTCTTCCGCGTGCGGCTCCCGGCGCATTTTGCCCGCGATAAACGTGTCCTCCCCCACGATCACGGGGCTGGACAGACCGGTTTCTTTTGTGTCGAGCAGCAGCCACGTGATCGGCAGCCCATACGGGTTTTCGGCCGTTTCGGCGAACGCCATGATCGTTTGCTTATCTTCCGCGCGCAGCGGCTCCCCGCTGAAGGTGCGCACACTTCTTCTGCTGCGAATCGCTTCCGTCATCGTCATAAGCTTCGTTTCCTTTCCGTTTAATAGCCGAAATAGGCCTTACAATAGTCATCCACCGCGCGGTCGTAGCGGTATTCGCTGACGGGGTCGAGCAGCAGCCCGTGGCCGGAGAGCGGATAGAAGATGTAGCGGTAGTGGTTCCCGTTTTCGCCGAAGGTTTTTTCAAAGACCCGCAGCATGGATTCCCGATTCCCTCTCGTCACGATCGGGTCGTTGCCCGCATAGCAGAAAATAGAGGGGATGATCGAATCGTTGACGTAGGTCACGGGCGAAATCTCCTGCGCCAAGCGCAGCGCTTCGCCGTTTTGCTTCATTTCATCGGTCAGACGCGTGCCGGTGAGCATGGAGGTCAGGCTGTAGGAGGCGCCTGCACCCCAGGCGTCAGGCGTCAGGTCGGACGGACCGACGCGGTTGGCGGTGAACACCAGCGGGATCGCCGCGTCATCGGCGCGGGAATAGCTGTAGAGCATGGAGATATGCCCGCCGGCCGAATAGCCGGACGTGGCCAGCTTGGTGATATTCAGCCCGTTCTGATCGGAATACGCCTTGATGGCGGCGATGCACTGCGAGATCTCATCGAGCATCGTCCAGACGGTCACCTCGCCGAACGTGTCGTTGGAGCAAAGGGAATAGCTCATGGTGGCGGTGATATAGCCCTTCATCGCCAGCTTTTTGCAGTGCGGCGCCATATCCTCTTTTTCGCCGCCCTGCCACGAGCCGCCGTGGATGTAGAGAACGCAGCCGTTTTCTTCGCGGTCAAAAGCGGATTCCGGCACGTAGAACGTCACGAGCGCGCGCGGCGCCTCGCCGTAGCGGATGTTTTTGATGACCTCATACTTTTCGCCCAACAGACCGAACAGCGTGTTGAACATCAGAACCGCCGTGAGGATGTAGGATAAAATGGTTTGCATGCCGATCGCCTCCGCTGAAATTATTATTCTTAATTATAGCAGATTTCACGCCGGATGGCAACAAAAAGGCAGAAACAGAAGGGATCCTGCTTCCGCCGTTCAAAAAAGCTATACGGTTTTGTAGAAGATGACCCGCGAGGATCGTTTTTCTTTCAGGGTCAGCTCAACGCCGTCCCGCAGCAGTTCTTCGCCCGCCGCGGTAAAGGATGCGCGGGAATCCGCGTCGGAAAACCGATAGACCTCGTCCGGGCAAACGCCGCGCAACCGGAACCGGGCGGTTTCATAGGGCGACGCCTTGCGGCGGAACACGAGGAGCACGCCGCTGTGATCGCAGGGATCGTGATACTGCAGGGCGCACCAGCCGTCCTCCGCGGCGCCGGGCAGGGTCAGCGGATAGAAATCCGCCGAAAGATACGGCCGCACCGCCAGATACTCCTCCGACAGCGCTCTGAGCTCAGCCAGCTCCTCCCGGTTTTCTCCGAACGGATCGCGCGCGCTGAACGAGGGCGCCATATTCATGCCCGGGGCATAGGCGCTGCGCATGGCGTAACGGTCGACCCGGCGGCCGTAATTCGTGCCGCTGAAGGGCAGCCACAGCCCGAACTGCAAGCCGTGCGTCTGGCTGATCTCCGGACGCTGATTGGCCGGGCACTGCATATCGCTGCGCCACAGCGGGATGCTGCGCCGGAGCGTTTCCACGTCGATCCTTCTGCCGCCGCTGGCGCAGTTGTCGATGAGCAGACCGTCAAACCGGCTGAGCAGCGCGTCCCACAGGCGGTAGAGCGCGTTGATGTGTTTGATTTCGCTGACGCCGACCCGATCCGGCGCATCGTTGTGCCGCCAGGTCGCCAGTGGCTCCATGTTGAAATCCTGCCGGTAGCAGTCGATGCGCAGGGTCCGGATCAGCTCGGAAAGCGTGTCAAGGCAGTAGGAAAACGCATCCGGTCTGCCGAGGTTCAGCAGGCGGTTATCATCCTGCGGGTTCGGCGGATCGTAGAAGTATTCCGGGTGTTCGGTCACGATCGGCGCGTTGGTTCGGACCCGTTCGGGCTCGACCCAAAGCAGGAACCGTTTGCCGCCGTCATGGATCGCCCGGGACACGTCCAGCAGCCCGTCCGGGTGCTTGTAGGGGTTGACACGCCAGTCGCCCGTGTGCTCGCCCCAGTCCCCTTCAAATTCATCCGGCGAGGGCTTTTCGCTCATGCCGTACCACCCGGCGTCCATCCAGATCGTATCGACGGGCAGCTTTTCCTGATGGATGAGCTGCACGCGCCGCACCGCTTCGGCCGATTCCATGCCGCCCCACAGGGTCAGGCAGAACGGTGCGAACGACCCGCGCCCCGGCTGACCGAGCAGCGAAAAATCCGACCTGACCAGCCGCCGCCACAGGTTGAAGGAAACTTCAAGCGGCGCCTCATACGGCAGGATGACGACAGAGGATGTGCGAAACGATTCCCCCGGCAGCAGCCGGAACCGGGTGGTTTCTAGGCCGGAACGGAAAACGACACAATCGGTCTCGCGGCGCAGGACGGCGTTCCACTGCCCCGTCCATCCGACGGCCAGAAAATAACCCGCGCCGGTTTTGTGCACGTTAAAAAAGGGCGCGTCGCCATGAGAGGAACGCCCGCCGCGGGAAGCAAAGCGCTTTTCCGTGCCGACAAACAGCAGGTCGGGCGAAGAAAAGCTGTCGGTGTAGTAACGCTCAAAGCTGAACTCCCTGTC
>CAMJHI010000114.1 GCA_946405475.1 uncultured Clostridia bacterium | reverse complement strand
CTCTCAAATAACAGCATCTGCCGGGTAAGAACTCCCTCAGTCATGCGTTCCGCATGACAGCTCCCTCAAAGAGGGAGCCTGTAAGATTCCACCCGGACACCCCACGCGCCTGCACGGGAGAGTCTCAGACGCTCCGTTTTACAAATCACAAAACCATTTCAAAGGAGATATTGAACATGAACAACACCATTTCTGCCGACAAGCTCAACGGCGCGCACATGATCGCGCACCGCGGCTATTCCGCCATCGCGCCCGAAAACACGCTGCCCGCTTTCAAGCTCGCGGGTGAAAACGGCTTCTGGGGCGCGGAATGCGACACCTCGCCCACCGCCGACGGCGTGTGGATCGTGATGCACGACGACACGGTCAACCGCACGACGAACGGCGAAGGCCCCGTGAACAGCTTCACCTTTGACGAGATCCGCGCGCTGACCATCGACGGCGGCCACAACCCTGAAAAATACCCCGAGGCCAACGTGCCGCTGCTGACGGAATACCTCGACGTGTGCAAGGCTTACGGCATGCGCTGCGTGATCGAGATCAAGGACTGCACGCCCGTCGACATGCTCGGCGATCTGGCGGCGCTGCTGAGCGAGCGCGAAGAAAAGGCCGGGTTCACCATCATTTCCTTCGGCCGCGAGCACTGCGTGAAAATGAAGCAGCTCATGCCCGATACGCCGGTGCTGTTTCTGATCAGCAACGGCCCGGGCGACGACTTTGACGAAGCCATTCAGTTCTGCCTGGCCAACGGGCTGGACGGCATGGACTTTGAATGCACCTGGGACGAAGCGCACGTGAAAGCGGCGATCGACGCCGGGCTGAAAACCATGATCTGGACCGTGGATGAAGCCGAAGTCGCCAAGCGGTATTATGACTGGGGCGTGCGTGACCTCACCAGCAACGCCCTGCCGCCCAAGGCTGTGGAAGGCCTGTTCTGACCGGACGCCTTAAACAAGAATCATGGATCAGATCATTTCATTTTTGATGTCGCTGCTGCCGATCCTGAGCACGATCTTAGCGGCGCTCGTACCGGCGCAGACCACCTCGGTTTATTCCTCCTGTCAGATCCCCACCGGCAGCGTTCACCTGATCGCGCACCGGGGGCTTTCCGCCGACGCGCCCGAAAACACGCTGCCCGCCTTCCGGCTCGCGGGGGAAACCGGCTTCTGGGGTGCGGAATGTGACACCCTCACCACCGCCGACGGCGTTTGGGTCGTGATGCACGACGATTCCGTCGACCGCATGACCAACGGCGGCGGCAACGTAAGCGACCTGACGTCTGACGAAATCAGCGCGCTGACCGTGGACGCCGGGCGGAACATTGAACAATACCCGAACACCGGGGTGCCGACGCTCTCGGAATACCTTGACGTGTGCCGGGAATACGGCATGCACGCCGTGATCGAGATCAAATCATCCGTCGCGCTCGATCGGCTGGACAGTCTGGCCGACCTGCTCGGCGCCCGCGAAGAAAAAGACCGGTTCATTCTCGTTTCCATGAACCTCGATATCTGTTCGCGCATCAAAGAGCTGATGCCCGAGACCGCCGTTTATCTGGTGACCATCGGCACCGCGGAAACAGTCGGCGCGATCCCCTTTGCGCTGGCGCACAAGCTCGACGGGCTCGATCTTTCCTACCTGCACAGCGCAAACGCGGTCAGGCTTGTGAAGGCCGCCGGGCTGAAGACCATGGTCTGGACCGTCGACAGCGTCAGAAAAGCCGAACGGTACTGGCGCTGGGGCGTCCGCGACATGACGACCAACGCCCTGACCCCCACCCCGCCGGAGGGGAACGCTTTGCAGCAATGGTTGTGGAACCTGCGCGACTATCTGTATCAAACCCTGTCGGCGTGGGCCGCATAACGCCCCGATAAGAAAACAAAAGCGTTTTAGCGGAACAAACGACATGATCGGCCAGCCTGTTGAGTCCACAAAAACGGACTTGCTTGAGAAATCATAATATTTTTCTTGCGCAAGCATGAAACAAATGCTAAACTGAAAACAGACAAAAAAATAAAGCAGTTGAAAACCAACTGCTTTATTTCTTGTTTGGTGGATTTAGAATCAATCAGGTTACCACAATACCTTACGACATAAAGTCTTATCTTAGAACTATTGATGGATATTGATAAACTTACACTTATCAAACGTTTACTCTGATGGATATTGATAAACCTATACACCAATTTCTAAGAGCACTGTCATTATAGCGCCAATTCCAACGCTTGTCAATACAAAGAGAGGGAAAAATATGAATTACGTACTGGGTCTGGACGTAGGCATCGGCTCCGTCGGCTGGGCGGTCATCCGAAACGAAGAGGACAACAAAAGGATCGAAGATTTCGGCGTCAGAGTTTTTGCTTCCGGCGAGAACCCGAAAAACAAAGATCGGTATAGTCAGGAAAGAAGAGGAAAGCGCGCGGCAAGGCGGCTTATCAGAAGGCGCAGCCACCGAAAGGAACGGCTCAGAAATCATCTGGAGAACATCGGTCTGGTTTCCGCCGAAAAAGTCAAAACGTATTATGAGAACTGTTCTTCCGACATTATCTCGCTGCGTGTAAAAGCACTGGATGAAAGGATTGAGCCGGAAGAACTTGCGGCGTGCCTGATCCACATCTGCAATCACAGAGGCTACCGGGATTTTTACGGGTCGGACGATATGACGGCGGAAGAACGTAAAGAGTGGGAAGAAGATAACAAAGCGATCGGCGCCGTGCAAAAGCTCATGGAAAGCGGCGATTACCGCACTGTTTCCGAAATGATCGCCAAAGACGCATATTTCGCCGTAGAAAATTCGGATTTTCGGAAGTATCGCAACAGCCGGTATGACGCCGAAGCCGGGGGAGATAAACTCTTGTTCACGCGTGACATGATGCAGCATGAAGCGCTTGAAATACTGCGCAGTCAGGCTCGCTTTTACCCGCAGCTGACGGAAAACAACATTGAAAAGACGATCAGCATCATTTTTGCACAACGCGATTTTGAAGACGGACCCGGAAACGCAGAAGACAAGTTCCGCCCGTATATGGGCTTTATCGACAGCATCGGCTGCTGCCCGTTCTACAAGGACGAAAAGCGCGGGTTCCGTTTCACGCTGCTCGCCGATCTGTTTGCGCTGGTCAACGTGCTTTCGCAATACGTTTATACCGTCATCGAAACGGGCGAAGTGACGCTTCCGAAAGAACTTGCGAACGCCCTGATTGAACAAGCGTTGAAAGACGGGAACGTCAAAGCTGCCGAAATCAAAAAGCTCGCCAAATCGTTCGGCGTTGAAGTGAACATGAAAACGACCGAAAAAGGCGATACGCTCGGAAAATGCCTGACGTTTTCCAAAAAGATGAAACCGATTTTTGAAAAGCACGGCTTTTCGTGGCGGGAGCTTGCCGCTCAATACCGTGATCCCGATGCGCTCATCAACCGCATCGCGGCGGTGCTGTGCGAAAACATCACCCCGAAAAGAAGAGTGCAAGCGCTCAAAAAGATTCCGGAGCTGAGTCCGGAAATGGCGGCGGATCTGAAAGCGATGCAGGCGTCCGGCACCGCTCGCGTCTGCGAACGGTTCATGCTGGATTCCGTCGACGCGTTTCTCGACGGAGAAGCCTACGGCAACTTCCAGGCCAATATCATCAAAGATCAGGCAAGCGACGAAAAGAAAACTGTCACTCGCTCCCGGAAGCTGCCGCCGTTTTGCGTGGAAGACGAATTCTATAACAACCCCGTCGTCATCCGTTCCATCAACGAAACCCGCAAGATCATCAACGCCGTGGTGGAAAAGTACGGTTCGCCGCAGCAGATCAACATCGAAACCGCGTCCGACCTGAACCGAAGCAAGGAACACCGGCTGGAAGATGAAAGGACACAAGCGAAAAACCAGAAAGCCAACGAAGCCGCCGTTCAGGCTGTTGCCGAGATCACGGGAAAACCGGTCAGCGAAGTGAACGGCGCCATGGTGGAGCGCTACAAGCTGGGCGAAGAGCAGGGGTGGAAGTGCCTGTACTCGGGCGAAAGGATCACTGACAAAAAAGAAGCGATCCTCAACGAATCGAAATACTATGAGGTCGACCACATCGTTCCGTTTTCGCTGATCCTTGACAACACGCTGAAGAACAAAGCGCTCGTCAAGCACACCGAAAACCAGCACAAGGGACAGCAAACGCCGCTGATGTATATGACCGAAGAACAGGCCAAAGGTTTTCGAGCAAGGGTCAACACCCTTTACGGCAAAAAAGCGGGCTTTGCGGTCAAGTATCGTTATCTGATGCTCAAGGATCTGTCGAACGTCGATCTGCTGGCGGAATGGAAGAGCCGCAACATCAACGACACGCGCTACATTGCCAAATACCTTGTTCGCTACATCGACAACCATTTGCAGTTTGCCGAAAACGACGGCAAAAGCCACGTTTACGCGGTCAAGGGCGCGATCACGTCCATGATGCGCCGCCAATGGCTGAACCAAAACACGTGGGGGACGAAAGACAAGGCGGAACTCAAAAAGGTCACCTATTTCGACCACGCTGTCGACGCCATCGTGATCGCCAACTGCATCCCTGTTTATGTGGAGATCGTTTCGCTCAACCGCAAGCTCAAGGATATTTTCTATGCGGCCGGCAAAGTGGAAACCGATGAATACCGTCAGACGCTCGAAGAAGGGCTTGAAAGCCTGTTTAAGTTTTATCAGATGCCCCGCCGCGTCGCCGCGCCGCTCCTGAAAAAGAAGAAAACCGTGCCGTCCCTGATCCCGGATCTGAGGGATGAAGTGGAGATCCGCGTGACCGACTGCGGACTGGAGAATTATTTTGCCAAAAAGAGAAACCCGGACGCGGAAGAAATGAACGAAGAGGACTTCCGCCGCCTGTTCCGGGAACGGATCATCGCCCATTATCCCGACAAGGAATTCGCGGGCAGCATCGAAGTGCCGCTGGTCTCCTTCAAGCAGGAGCGAAAGGTGAACAAATCCATCGGCGACGACACGCTGCTTTCGCTGAAAGAAGTGGACGGCGAGCTTGTCCGGCTGAGGAAGAAGAGCATCTCGGCGGTGAAAAAGAAAGAGATTCCGAATATTTATACAAACGACCGCAACCTGATCGCCGCACTCAACGCGCTGATGACCGGGTACAAGGATGACGCAACGGTGGAAGAAGCGCTGAAGAGCGGAAACGCGGCGGCTTTCGCTGCCTACCGGCACGTTCACAGCGTGAAAATCAAGGAAAAAGCACCGCGAACCGGCTCCTACATGATAAAGGAGATCGGCGAAGATAACCGCAGCTTCCTCGACGTGTCCTCCTATTATTGCGTTGAGATTTACAAAGACGCCGACGGAAAAACACACACGGCGGGAATCCCCTATGCGTTCCTCCAAAAGAAGAACGGCAAGCTGGTTCTGTCAAAAGACTATCAGCAGCCGGCAGATTACGCTGAGCACGTGATGTACCTGTTCCCGAACGATTATTTGACTGTCTATTATAAAGATTCCGTCAAATTTGAAGGTTACTATAAAGGCGTAAAGAACATAAATGAATCAAGGTTTTATTGTTCTTGTTGCAGCAATCCGGCAAGAGTAGCTCCATGTATCAATTCTAACGACACCGTCGTCAAGCATGAGATCGATATTTTAGGGAAGAGGGGCGGTAAGGTCAAATGTGGCGAACCGTTATTGTCAATCGAGGCGAGCGGATCACATTAAGTCAGAACCGGCTGGTGGTGTACTGCGACGCGCTGGAGCAGAAGATCCCGCTGGGGGATATCTACGCGCTGGTACTGGAAAACGGAGCCGCCAGCGTGAGCGTCAGCGTGCTGGCGGCGCTGGCGAAGGTGGGCGCCCACGTGTATTTCTGCGATGAAAAGCATCTGCCCGTGGGCGTGTCCTACCCGCTGAACCCTTATTTCAGCCCGCTGGCCACGGTGGAAAAGCAGCTGAAGCTGACACGGGCATTCAAAGACGAACTGTGGGCGGCGATCGTGCGGCAAAAGATTCTGAATCAGGCGCTTTGCCTGAAACACCGCGGCGCCGCCGGGGAAAGGATCAACGAGCTGAAGGCGATCGCAGCCGGCGTAACGCCGGGCGACAAAAACAACCGCGAAGCCGTGGCAGCCAGAAAATACTTCCCCGCGCTGTTCGGCTTTACGTTCCGCAGAACGGATGACGACGTCACCAACGCGGCGTTGAATTACGGCTATTCGATCGTCCGCTCTTCCGTGGCCAAGGCGCTGGTCGTCCACGGCTATAACGGCGTGCTGGGGCTGCACCACGTCGGGCCCGGCAACCCGTTCAACCTCGCCGACGATCTGATGGAACCGCTGCGCCCGCTCGTTGATCAGTGGACAGACGCTCACTGTGACGAATTGCTGGAAAGCCTGACCTATTCCAACCGGCGCAATCTGATCGCGCTGATCAACATGCCCGTTTTGTTTGACGGCAAAAAGACGCGGGTGCGTTACGCGCTCGATCTTTACGTCAAAAGCCTGACCTCGGCGATCAACGAAAACGACCCTTCCCTGCTCAAAATCCCGGTGCTGCTGCCGTTGGACGAATTTTTTGAGGATGAAGAGGATGGTTAACCGGTTCATGAAGATCATGGTGTTTTTCGACCTGCCCGTCAGCACGAAAGCCAAACGAAAAGCCTACACACAGTTTCGCAACCGACTCATCAAGGAGGGCTTCATCATGCTGCAGTATTCCGTTTACGCCAGAACCGTGCGGAACAGCGACGACGCGGCAAAATACGTGAAGCGTGTCAAATCGTTTTTGCCCGAGGAGGGCTCGGTGCGCATCATGACGGTGACAGATAAGCAATACAACGCGATCGAGATCGTGGTGGGAAAGCGGCTGGAAGAGGAGGATCTGCTTGACACGAAGGATATCATTGAGTTATAATGATTATGTTTTAACGTTGCTGAAACCGTAAAGATCCACAACATCTTGCGGTTTTAGTTCTCTGATGGATATTGATAAACTTATACCGGTTGATCGATTTAATTACTCTGTTTCCAGGTTTTAGTTCTCTGATGGATATTGATAAACTTATACAAGCATCATTACGGTGTGATTTTCGGGTTTGGTTTTAGTTCTCTGATGGATATTGATAAACTTATACGTACTTTTTGTTGTTGTCAATGTCTTTATGTTTTAGTTCTCTGATGGATATTGATAAACTTATACCGATCTTAAGGTGGAGCTTTCTCGCGCATGGTTTTAGTTCTCTGATGGATATTGATAAACTTATACTCGCTCCCGCTGTAGTAGTCAATATATTCTGTTTTAGTTCTCTGATGGAT
>CAMJHI010000113.1 GCA_946405475.1 uncultured Clostridia bacterium | reverse complement strand
ATTCCATGCGTGCTCGGCGACCGAAATCCTGCGGATTTCAGTACCCGCCTCGCACATTTGAGCTGAAAACAATTCGCTGAATTGTTTTCAGCTCAAATCCTGCGGTTCAAGTCCTGTTTGATAAAAAAAAGAACAGCTCCGACTTTATTATCGGAGCCGTGCTTTTTGGTGCGGGTAACAGGACTTGAACCTGCACAGCCTTGCGACCATTAGAACCTGAATCTAACGCGTCTGCCAATTCCGCCATACCCGCGTATTGAGTGCGCTCTTTCAACGCAAGAGGCATTATAAGGCATTTTCCCGCGTTTGTCAAGACCAAGATCAAAAGATTTCTCACGAAATTGAAAAATATTTTCAGCTGCCTTTTGATTTCTTTCAAAAAAGGCTTGATTTTTTGTGCAATATCATTTATAATGACAAAGCTGAAAATCACATCGGGGTGTGGCGAAGTTTGGTATCGCGCTTGGTTCGGGACCAAGAGGCCATGGGTTCAAGTCCCGTCACTCCGACCAAAAGAGGTCGCTCCGCTTTTGCGGAGCGATCTCTTTTTTCAACGACGGGACTTGAAGGACGAGCGGTACAGAGCAAGTGTCCGGTGGACACTTGCGACCGCGAGCGACCAAGCGCCCGCAGGCGCGCGAGTCAAGTCCCGTCACTCCGACCAAAAAGGGCGGTTTTTTAACCGTCCTTTTTCTTTTGCTAAAATACCCAAAAACGTTGATATATAGTGGTTTCGGCGGTTTTCTTTTTCTGCCTTCTGCCGGTTTTGGGGATCAAGCTCTTAAAAACGAGCATTTTTACGGAGTAACTCTTTTCTTCTTTCTTCCTCTGCCAATCATTACATTTGAAACCGGCGCCCGCGTTTGTTATGATGGGCTTGTCCGCAAGGGCAAAAATCACAGGAGGTACATGAGATGAAAAAGATTCTTTCCGGCTGTCTGGCCATATTGTTTCTGACGATGATGCTGACACCCGCCTCAGCGGCGGTCTCCGGCTCTGTTTACACGGTCGTGAAGGGCGACAGCCTTTGGAAGATCGCGGTTCGGCATGAGATCGGCGTGAGCGAGATCATCGCCGCCAACCCGCAGATCAAAAACCCCGACCTGATCTATCCGGGCGACCGGGTCACGATCCCGGAGCAGGACGCCGGTGTGCTGGCGTATGAGGAAGAAGTGATCCGGCTGGTCAACGAGATCCGCGAAAAGAACGGGCTGAAGCCCCTGACCAAAAACTGGGAGCTTTGCCGCGTGGCGCGGTATAAATCGCAGGACATGGTCGAAAACCGCTACTTTTCGCACACAAGCCCCACCTACGGCAGCCCGTTCCAGATGATGAAGGATTTCGGGCTCACCTACCGCACGGCGGGCGAAAACATCGCCTTCGGGCAGCGCACGCCGCAGGAGGTCATGAACGCGTGGATGAATTCCAGCGGGCATCGGGCGAACATTCTCAACCCCTCTTTCACGCAAATCGGCGTGGGGTATGCGGCCAGCGGCCGCTATTGGACGCAAATGTTCATCGGCTGATCCGGCCTGAAGCGGGCGCTTTGCGCGGTCGGCGGCTCAAGGAGCATAGCCTGCCTGTTACGGCTTGCAATTCTTCCCATACTGCGGTATGATAAGGAAAAAGCAATATACCCGATCTTTTGCAAGGGAGGCGTTCCTGATGAAATTTTTTGTTCTGCGAGCCGTATCGCTGATCGTTTCCATGGCCATGATGCTGCTGTTTGCGCCGGGCGGCGCGAACACGGAGCCGTTTGACGTAAAGGAGCCGGAAAGCTGCCTGATGAACCTGACGGTGTTTTCCGACGTGCACGTGGAAAGCAACAACTACCCCCGCTACAAAGCGTTTGCCAACTGCCTGCGAAACGCGGTGATGAATCAAAGCGGCAGCGACGCGTTCCTGTTTTTGGGCGACAGCACCATGAACGGGCAGAACATTGAAAACATGATCTTTCACGGCACGGTCGACCGCTTTCTGAAGGGTCAGCGGGTGATCTCCGTGGCGGGCAACCACGACTTCGGCAACGGTTCGGGCGATTTTGACCGGATCCAGCGCCGCTGGTACGACTACACCGAAGCGTTTTTCGACCTGAAGCTGACCACGCCGTATTATTATCAGGTGGTCAACGGGTTCTACTTTATCGTTTTGGCCAATGAGCAGCAGAACATCGACACCATGCACATGTCCGACGATCAGTACGCCTGGCTGGAAATGATGCTGGAGGATGCCGCGCGCAGCGGCCTGCCCACGTTTGTGCTGGCGCACTATCCGCCCCGCATGGCTGAACCGATCAACCCGGATTCGCCTTACGATCTGTGCCAGATGCTGGCGGAATACAACCGGGAGCACGATCTGTTCTATCTGTGCGGTCATCTGCACCGCTCGCCCGACGCGACCACGTTCCACGCCTGGAGCGGCTTCCCGGAAACGTATCTGCCGTGCCTGACGCTGCAGACGGACGAGCGCGCCAACTTTGAAGGGACCGGCTTCGGCGAGCTGGTGGAGGTCTACGCCGACCGCGTGGTGTTCCGCGTGCGCAATTTCTACACCGGCGAATGGGCGCAGCTCAACGGCGCGCCGCATGAGGCCGTTTTCACGTTGAAAAATCCCATTCCCACCGATTAACAGCGGATAAACGAAGACAAAAGCCACCGGACATAGCCGGTGGCTTTTGGTTTCTAAAGAGCAAAAAAAGAGGATATTTTTTGACCTAATTTGCTAAACACGAAAAAATGTAATATAATATGGTTTAATCCAACAACTGCCGCGGAGGAATATGCATGAGAATCAGTGAGATCAAAAATCTGACCGATAATCTAACATTGAGAGGTGTTTTTAAATTCTTTTGGAACTACCCCATTGAGGAAACATCGGCACGCTCGGTTTTTGTGTTTCGGGATGTGTTATCACTTATGGAACCGGTCGAAAAACCGGATGATGTTTTCCGGTGCATCACTGACGTGTTTTTTAGCAAGCAGGAGATTCAAACAGAGAAAACTATAGTACGGAATCTCAAGCGCGCATCTAAAATCCTCTATGGTGATCCTCTTGCATTTGCGGACGGAACACCTTGGGGCGAAGAAAAGCGGGCGCATGCGGCTCAAAATGCCGAACGAAAAAGGATTCGAGAACAAATGTATCTGGATCTGTCCTTTTTGTATGAAGTGCTCGGCGCCAAAAAATACGACAAAAGGGAAGAATGGCGCGATTTGATATTCTGGCTCGCTAGATCTGAGATGGGTCCGTTGATTCTTGAAAACAAAGATAAAATCATGGATAATAAGTTCTTTCTGTATAACATCGCGTGCGACTACTATCTGCCGAAAATCGGTACTGATGCTGCCAACTTCCCCGAGCAGCGCATCATGGGCATGATCTCCGTTCTGCTGTTCGGCGATCGAAACTACTGGTTAACGGTCAATCAAATCGATCGGAGCATGTTGATTCTTCCCGTTAAAAAGGAAAAAATAGAAGCGGAAGAGCCAGAGAAAAAAACTGAAATGCCCACCGGTACAACCGAATAAACGCAGCAAAGAGAGAGCCGTTCGGGAACGACAAATTTCCGAACGGCTCGATCTAAATTCTTCTTTAATTCCATTCACACATTCGACAGAGGTATGGTCTGCGTGCGCCGGATCGTTTCCCTGTCGTTGAACGTCACCTCGGCGCAGCCGTTTTGCAGGGCGAGCCCCAGACCGGCATAATACGGCGGGTCGCTGCGCCGGTCGATCTCGGAGCCGATGAGCACCGGGCAGGGCTGCCCCTTGTGGTCAAGCTCGCCGCCGATGAGGCTGATCTTCTGGCTGTGGATGTGCCCGCAGAGCATGAGCTGCGGCTTCACCTCGGTTCTGAGCAGGCGGCACCATTCGGCGAACAACTCCTGCTCAATGTCAAACGGCGGGTGATCCGTCCACGCGAAGGGCGCGTGGGAAATGACCAGCCGGTATTTTGCGCCCGCGGCTTCGTATTCGTTTTGTTTGTCGGCAACGACTTGTTTGATGTAGTCAGTCTCTTCGCGGCGGAACGCGCTGCAGCAGACCATGCGGCCGTATTCGGGGTGATCGTCCGGCTTATCCTCGCCGCAATCCACCAGCAACCCCCAAAGGCAGCCGGTGCGGAACGAATAATAGCTATACCCGTTCCGGTTCGGCATATACTCGGCCAGATGCTCGGCGGCGGCGCCGCGCAGATCGTGGTTGCCGCGGGAGATCACGCAGGGGATCTCGCCGCCCGTGACGGCGGAGGCGATCCGATACATGGTGGTGATGGCCTTAACGCTTTCGGAGCTGTCGGCGATGTCGCCGTTGAGAATGAGCAGGTCGATATCGCCGTAGCGTTTGGCGGCGGCGACGCTTTCCTCGACCACGCCGTGCGAATCCGCGATCTGATACAGACGGATGTTCTCGGTTTTTTCGACCGGGCGGAACGGATAGGTGATCTCCACCGGCTGCCGCGTCAGGGTGTGGTAGGGCATGCGCTTGATGATGCGGCGCACGCGCAGGGTGTACTGCCGCGCGCGGTCGAGCTTTTCGGCCGGCACGGTGATCTGCTGGATCGGGCACGAGGTGAGCACGATGCCGTTGGAATGGTTGAAGTATTCCTCGCCGTCGATCAGCACCGACAGCGCCATTTTGCAGGTGGTCGGCACGATGATGTGATAATCGCGCCCGACGGGGCAAACGGTCGGGTGGCAGACAAAGCCCTTGTAGAGTTCCATAGGCGACCCGTCTTTCTTTCAGAATTTTTCATAGGCGGCCGCCCAGCGGCGCACCTGTTTTTCGTCGTATTCCCGCGGGAATTTTTCGATCAGGCTCTTCGCGCGGCGGTCGCGGGCGGTGTATTGCAGCAGCGCGGGCACCACGCCCGGCGTGGTCAGGATCCCCAGCGTTTTGTTGCGCTGATCGTTCGGCGGCGCCTCGTCGCCGCAAAGCTCCTTGGCGGTGATGACTTTTTTGAGGAACATGTCGTTGAGCTGCTCAAACGTCATGCTCAGCATCAGCTTCCTGGTAGCGTCGTCACGCAGAACGCCCTTGAGCCACCTTTCAAAATAGAGCGCCTCGTATGCCCAAAGCTCTTCTTTGGTGAAATGGTTTTGTGATTTGGCGGCGACCTGCGCGAGCATCACGCCCGCTTCCACGCTGCGCGTAATGCCCGAGCCGCTGAGCGGTTCCACCATGGCGGCGCTGTCGCCCACGGCGGCATAACCATCCGCCACAAAAACGGGCAGCGTGCGGCGCACGGGGATCTTGCTCACCTGACCGCCGCGCACGACCTTCGTGCCGAAGCCGCTGTGGAGCCGGCGGAAATCGTTCACGCCGTTTTGAATGATCTCTTCGTCGATGCCGCCGAAGGAGGTGATCAGCACGTCGACGTAATCCTCCTCCGTGATCATCCAATCCAGCGATTTCACGCCGTTGTGATAAAAGCAGCAGGTAAATTTGGGGAACGAACGGTTACGGTTGGTGCGCTCATAAAACGCGCGGTAGGTGTAAAGCGTGTCGTCGGCGGCAAACTGATTCAGAATGCCGAACGATTCCGGCAGACTTTGGCGCACGGGGGAATCGGCGCCGCATGCGTCAATGAGCAGGTCGCAGGTCATAGCCCCCTCGCTCGTCTGCAGCCCGACTACGCGGTTTTCTTCCGTTTGTGCCTGCCCGACCGTCACGCCGAAGCGAAGTGCTGCGCCGTTTTGCTCGGCAAACGAAAGCAGATGCTTCAAAATCGCCTTGCGCTCCCCGAGGGAGCTGACCTTGTTGTTGCGGTGGTCGAACACGATGCGGCTGCAGTCGGGGCTTAAAAAGTTCATGCCGCTGAACGGCAGCAGTTCCTCGTCGCTCGGACGCGGGATCTGCCACTTGTCGAACACCGCCGGATTCATGCAGTCGTTCCAGTCATAACCAATCTCGTCCCGCTGCTGCTTTTCCAGCACGGTCACGTCAAAGCCTTCGCGGCTGAGCATTGCGGCGGCGACCAGACCGCCGTGCCCGGCGCCCGCCACGATCACCTTTTGACTCATAGCCGTTTCCCCTTTCGGTTTTGTTCAATCTTCGTAGTAATAAGTAAAGCGTTCGATTGCTTCCGCGTCCACCTCTACGTAAGCGTGGTACGCGACCACGCGGTCATGGTCGGGGTCGATGAACAGCTTCTGCCCGCACATGCCGCCCTTGCCGTATAGGCGGCCCACGTCGGTCGGATGCAGCTCATATTCCTGTTCCTTTGCCAGCTTCACCCATTCTTCCGACAGGTAACGCCTGCCCTGATAAACGCCGCCGCTGCGGTAAAGCTCACCGAGCTTGGCGGTGTCGTCGCTGCGCATATAAAGCCCGGTGGCGCCGATGCTGCGCCCCATGGGGCAGCAGCTCCACGCGGCCTCGCGCACGCCCAGCGGAAAGAGCAGCTCCCGCCACAAAAAGCTGAGCAGGCATTCGCCGGTCAACTGCTGCACCAGACAACTGAGCAGATAAAATGAGCCGTCGGAATACGCTTCTTCTTCGCCGGGGTCGGCGATGAGGGGCAGCGTGAACAGATATTGCAGATAATCCTCGCCGAAGTCGTTGGCGTTGAGCGCGTCGATATCCAAACAGCCGCCCGGCAGCCCGGAGGAATGCTTGAGCAGATGATGTACCGTCACCCGCTCCCACCGGGGATCGGTATAAGCCGGGCAGACGCTGCCCAGCAGCTCGACCACACGATCCTGCGGCGAGATCTCGCCCCGGTCGTACAGCAAGCCGATGGCGGTAACGGTGAAGAGCTTGGCGACGGAATAGCCGTTCTGGCAGGCGTTGCCCGGCACCACGTCGATCTGCTCCGCCGCGCCGCCGTTCTTGACCTCACCGATCGAATACACCCGATAATCGTTTTGCAGGCAAAATGCCTTGAGGTCTTCCAAAAACTGACTCATGGTTTTCTCCTGTAAAAAACACAACGAGGGATGGAACGGACCGATCCGCTCCATCCCTTTTGTTTAATCTTCCTGTGCCTGTGTCACTTTTTCGTTGCCGTCGTCCTCATCGCCGCCGTCGTCACGTGAGGGCAGGGTCGGCTTGTTGAAAATGCTTCTGCGGGTCGTTTCATCGTCATCCTGCGCGACGGTGGCGCTGGGCCGGGTCGTGGGGTAAGTGGTGCGCTCATAGGAAGACGTCGTCGGATCCGACGAATACGACGAGCCCGAATTGCGGTAGGTGACCGCCTGCGTCGTGCTCGTTTTGCGGTAAGCGCCCGCCGTGCCGGCATTGTTGCGCACATAGTAAAACGCGGTGAGGCGCCCGTCGGTCAGTTCGATGTTGGTCGTGCCGTAAACGGCC
>CAMJHI010000112.1 GCA_946405475.1 uncultured Clostridia bacterium | reverse complement strand
GTGAATTCAAGATCGTTGCAGGCGTACGTGTTGGTGTAGCCTTCGGTCTTGTCGCCGGGGTTCGTTTCATATTCGCCGGTCCTGGGGTTGATGTTGGTGGCGGCTTTTCTCAGCGTGTAGCCCTGAATTTGAAGGGCGCCATTGTTGTAAATGACAAACACGTCAAGATAACGGTCAGCAACCGGGTCATTCGTGAAGCCGGCAAGCGTGGTCGGAGTTTCGGAAATAACGTAACGATACACGCCGGGCTTGGTGAACTGAACGCCGGTGAAGTCGACGGTGACAGAGTCCGTGACGAACTTGGAGGTGGTGTCCGTGTTGTCCGTCGGCGTGCCGGCCGTCGTGGTCTCGGAGCCGGTGAAGGTAGCGGCTTCGACCGTGGGAGCGTTGGCAGCCGTGGGGCCGGCCAGGATCTCAAGCGCGGAAGAAGAACCCGTTACGGGAGTGCCGGGAGCGATGGTGAACTCGAAACTTGCTGCGGGGACTGCTGCGTCACTTTCAACAACGAGATTCTTGTTGAAGTTGTACGTGGTACCGTTGATCGGCGTGTAGGTAACAGCGGCCGAAGCGACGGCGGCAAAGGACGTGACGAGTGCGAACGTCAGTACGATTGCCAAGAGAATTTTGCTGGTTCTTTTCATAGCTTTTCCTCCTTGATGAAAAGAATTTTTGTATGCAAAATGCATTGCATCCGTAGGGAAAGGCGGCATTTTTGCCGCTGCCGAAGCATTTTTCATGCTTCGTGTTTAAAAGTTTCTGCGCCGGACGGTGAACAGCATCGGCCCTTTTACGTCTTTGCGGTCGATCGCGCCGAACGTGCGGCTGTCCTTGGGATCATCCCGATAATCGTTGAGGATGAACACCTTGCCGGGCTCCACCTTGTAGGGAAAGACGATAGAAGAATTTTCCGCCTGATAAGTGGCATAAAAGATTTTTTCGTTGGACGGCGCAACGCCGTTGATGGTCAGCAGACCGGTATCGGAAATGTCGACCACACTGCCCTCAAGCGCGATCACGCGCCCGACGTCGGTTTTGCCGTTGACGCGGTAAAGCACCACAGCGTTGAGGTAGGGCTTTTGCAGGCGGAAGCTGACGGTCAGATCGCCGTCGTGCACAGACGGGTACATGTTGTTGCCGTAATGCACCGACACACCGAGCACAAAGGTCAGGGTGGCCCAGATCACCGCAGCGGCGACTGCGATTTTGATCAGCAGCCCGATCAAAAGCTGCGGCGTTGTTTTGGGCGGCGGCATTTTGGGCGGCGCCTTCTTCGGCGACCCTTTTTTAGGCGGCGCCTTTTTCGGCGGGTTCTTTTTTGACGGATCTTTTTTGGACGGAGCCTTTTTTGCCGGAGTTTCCTCAGGCACGGCCGTTTCCGACTTTTCTTGTTTTGCTTCAGCCGAATCCTTTTCGGAGGCGTCCTTATCCTGCGCGTCCTTTTCGGAGGCGTCCTTATTCTGCGCATCCTTTTCGGAGGCGTCCTTATCCTGCGCATCTGATTTCGACGGTTCGTTTTCCGACGAAGCTTTCTTTTCCGGCTCCGGCGCGGGCGCGCCATCCGCCGGTTGACTGCCCGGCGTCATCTCCTCCGTTTTTTCCGGTTCGGGAGCGGCGTCAGGCTTGTGAACGTCGTCTTTTTCTTTGGCGGATGAAGACCGCCCGGATTTCTTCGACATAACCGACCCCTCCCTAAAATATAAAAATACTTTAATAGAATAATACGAACGCAAGCCGATGTCAATAGTTCTGAGGTCGGCATATTTCATAAACATTGCACACAATGTTGATTATTTTTTGACAAATCTGAACTTATTCAATAAAAACTTAATAATAATTTAATCATTATTAACACGATATGCCGCCACAACGAACCGCCCGTTCTTGGTGTGATAGCTGCAGGTGGACAAAAGCAGCAGCTGCGCGGGATACTGCGGCGCATCGGCCAGATCGATCATCGACATGGCGCGAATCTGCGCCACCGTGTCACGATACGCCGGTTCATCCAGCGAACCGATCTGCTCGTAATATTTGAAGCTGCCGTCATCCTTGTCGGAGATCCGTGTCTGAAATGCGGCGAAAACGCGATAAGTGCGAGCCTCCGTCGGCGTACCGATTTGGATCTGACGGTGCTTGAGCGCGTAGCTCGGGTCGGCGTACAGATCCAGCTCACCGAACATAATATCCGCATCCAGATTATGTCCGTAGATGATAAAGGAATCGGAATCCAGATTGCAGCCTCCGCCGATGAACAGACAACCGGCGTAAGAGTATTTTTTGTCAAATCCCCTTCTGAGATAGTATTCCGGATCCTTCTCCGACGTTTTCATCACGGGATAGTCAATGATGCTGTCCGGGATCTTCAACCAGCAGGCAAAATCCCCATTCTGCGCCATCACGGCTTTGTAAGGGTTCACATAGGGCTGGAAACGATCCGTCACGACCTCGGTGATAATCTCCTGGCGCAGGCTGGCCAGGCTGTTCTCATCCCGTCGCTGCGGCAAATAGATCCGGAGCGCGTGGATCGAGCAGAATAAGAGCGTCGCCGTCAGCAAGGTCACCGGGATCAGATAAAACAAGGCGCTGTTCTTTTTCGTCAGACGCATCGACCCACTCCTTTCAAGCAACGTTCGGGCTTCTCCGAAGGCGTCAAGAAAACGGACTCGTCCTTCATTGTATTCCGTGGATGGAAATGCGTTCAGCACTTCGCTTTTCTGACACAATTTCAGATATTACACATTTGAATTATATAGAGTGCGTACCATAAAAGCAATCGTTTTCATCAAAAAAGGGGGGTTCCATTTTGGAACCCCCCTTGACTTGCCGCGTTGATTCAGGAAAAAACACCCGATCGCAGCCAGTATTTTGTCAAATAAAGAATAAGAGAAACCGTGTCAGACGACGATCTGCGCTTTGCTGCCGCCGCGGCGGTCCTTGGTCACGACGATCTGCTTGTCGATGCAGCTGCGCAGCTCGCCCACGTGCGAGATGATGCCGACCAGACGGCTGCCATCCGCGAGCCCGGCGAGCGCCTGCATCGCCTGCTCAAGCGAATCCTCATCCAGCGAGCCGAAGCCCTCATCCACAAACATGGTGTCCAGCCGCACGCCGCCCGACGAGGACTGGATCTCGTCGGAAAGTCCCAGTGCCAGCGAGAGGGAGGCCTTGAACGCTTCGCCGCCGGACAGCGTTTTGACGCTGCGCTCGGTGCCGTTGTAATGGTCGATCACGTTCAGATCCAGCCCGCTCTGGCTGCGGTTGTTTTCCGCCTCGACGCGGCGCTTCAGCTCATACTGCCCGCCGGACATCACCATGAAGCGGGTGTTGGCTCTGGCGATGATCCGGTCGAAAAAGGTCATCTGGATATAGGTTTCCAGCATCACTTTTTCTTTTGCCGCGATCCTGCCGTTGGCCGTGTCGGACAGGCTACCGATCCACCGCGCCCGCTTTTCCAGCACGGCGAGGTCGCCCGCCTTGTTTTGGATGTTGACCTGCGCCTGCCGGTTCGCGGTCGCCCGCACGCTCAGCGCCTTCGCCCCGGCTTCCGCCTCGGCGCGCTCCCGCGTGATCTCATCCTTGCGCAGCAGCTCCGCGTCCTTGTCCAGCTCCGGCCGGTCGGTCAGGCTTTCTTCCAGCTCCTTGACGGCCTTGTTCAATCCGGCGATTTTTTTGTCGCAGGCTTCAAACGCCGCCTGCGCTTTTTCCAGCGCCTTTTTCATGGCGGTGATCGCGGCGTCGATCTCTTTGAGCTTGCTCTGCGCCTGCGCCAGGCTCGCAAAGCGCAGGCCCTTCTTTTCCTGCGTCAGCCGCTCGGCATTGGCGCGGTTTTCCGCGCGCAGCGCGGAGATCGTTTTATCGAGCTGAGCCAGTTCGGCGTCCAGCGCGGTCAGCGCCTGTTCCCGGGTCGGGATCATCGTTTCCAGTTCGGCCTTGCGGAGGATCCGTTTCTCTTCGGCGGCGATTTCACCCTCGATCGTCCGGAGCGACTGCGCCACCGCTTTTTGTTCGCTGCTGATCTCGACGGCGGAAGCGCCGTCGGGCAGCCCGAGCGCCTTGATCTGCGCCACAAGCTGATCGTTCAGCGCGTCGAGCGCGGCCTTGGCGGCGGCGCAGGCCCGGCTTTTTTCTTCCGAAAGGCTCCGCGCCTGATCGGCCTGCGTTTTGATTCGTTTGAGCTGCTCCTGTGTCGGCGCGTTTTCCGATTTTTGCGCAGGGTGCGGATGCTCCACGGAACCGCAGACCGGGCACGGCGTTCCTTGAGTCAGACCGGCGGCGATGACGCCCGCCTGCTCGTCCAAATAAGCTTTGTTTTTCGCTTCATAATCCGCGGCGGCGAGCCTGCTTTTTTCGGACGCGTTCGTGTAGGCTTCCTGCAGCGTTTTCAGCGCGGCGGCCTGCGCGTTGCGGTTGGTCAGATCCTTGACGAGCGCTTCCAGCTTTGCGCGGCGGTCGTTCGCTTTTTCGTGTCTGGCCAGCAGAAGCTGTTTCGTTTCCCCGGCGTTTTCCAGCGATTTCCGTTCCGCCCTGAGCTGTTCGAGCGCTTCCTTGTCCCGCGCCGACTGCTCTTTCTTTTTGGCCTGTTCTTCTTCCGCCTTGGCAAGCGTTTTCTGCGAAGCGGCCAGCGCCTTTTCCCGCGCCTGAACGTCGGCGTAGCGGGGAAGCTCCGCTTCCAGCACGGCCTTTTCCCGCGCCAGCTTTTCCTGCTCAGGCGCCGCCGCCTTTTGCGTTTCATAGGCCTGCTGCAGCGCGGCGTGGCGCTGCGTTTCGGCAAGGAGCGCTGTTTTGTTCTGCTCGATCGCCGCCTCGGCTTTTTCGCAGGCCTCGAGCCGACCCAGATCGGCGTTGATTTTTTCAAGCTGCTTGTCCAGCGCGGCTTTGTGCTGTTCCAGCGCCTTTTCCGCCGCCGTATCCTGCTCGATCAGCTTTTGCAGAACAAGGAGCGTTTCGGCCAGGGGCAGCTCTTTTCGTTTTGCCTTTTCAACTTCCAGACTCAGCACGTCGGCTTCATCCGCCGCAATGCCGTCGATATACTGCGACAGGCTGTTTCTGACCTCGGCGCACTGGTGGTTCAGCGACGAGGATTCCTGCTTGAGCTTGTCCTGCAGGGTCTGGTATTTTTCGGTTTTGAACAGCTGGCGGAAAATGGTTTTTCGTTCTTCCGTTCCGGCCAGCAGCAGCTTGAGAAAATCGCCCTGCGCGATCATGGCGATGCGCATGAACTGGTCGCGGTTGACGCCCATGATCTCCTGAACGGCGAGGTCGACTTCCCTCGTTTTGGTCACGGGGGCGCCGTCCGGCCGAAAGAGCTCCGCCGTGGCCTTTTGCGTGGTGAAGCCCTCGCCCTTAGCTTTGGGGCGGTCGTATTCCGGGGAACGCCGCACCGTGTAGGTCTTGCCGCCGTAGGAAAAAACCAGCTCCACTTCCGTGGGCACGGCCGGGTCGGCATATTTGGAGCGGAACATGGAGGCTTCGCGGTTGTCGCCGCTGGCCTTGCCGTAAAGGGCAAAGGTGATGGCGTCAAAGATCGTGGTTTTGCCCGCGCCGGTGTCGCCGGTGATCAGGTATAAGCCCTCGGCGCCGAGCTTTTCCAGATCCAGCACGGTTCGTTCGGCATAGGGGCCGAACGCGCTAAGCGTCAGTTTCAGCGGTCTCATTGTTCACCCTCCCACGTTTTTTCGATCAGGCTGCGCATGAACGCGGCCTGTTCCTCGCTCATCGGCTGATTGTTCTGCTTTTCATAAAACGCCGCGAACAGCTCCAGCGGCGACTTCTTTTCCGTTTCCGGGTCGGCGGTGATCGCCGCGCTCGAGCGCGTGCGTTTGTTGTCGTAATCCAGCTTCATCAGGCGGTGATAGATCGCGCGCAGCTTGCCCACGGCGTCCGGCACGTCCTCCTCATCCGTCAGGGTGACGTGCGTGTAATCCTCCTCCCACGTCGTGTTTTCATAAAAGGATCGGCGCGTCAGCTCCTCATACGTTCCTTTCAGCTCCACCAGATCGTGCCGGGGCACGAGATCGACGGTGCGGCAGGTGAACGAGCCCTTTTCGCGCAGCTCCACCACGGTGACGGATTTGTGATCCTTCGCTTCCGAAAAGGAATATTTCAGCGGCGTGCCGCAGTAGCGGATCCGGTCGGAAGAACAGTTCTGCGGCGAATGGATATGCCCCAGCGCAACGTAATCGAAGCCCTCGAACACGCTCGCGTCCACGTTGTCCGCGCCGCCCACGCTGATCTCCTCCGATTCCGACCGGCTGGCGCCGGTGACGAACTGGTGCGTGACCAGCACGTTGCGCTTGCTTGTGTCAACGGCCATGTGCCCGATCGCGCAGCGCAGCGCGTCGGTGAACGAAGCGATCTCTTCCGTTTCGTAACAATGCCGCACGTGCGCGGGCTTGAGGAACGGCAGCAGATAAAAGTTGATCTCGCCGAATTCATCATGCAGGCAAACGGGCTCGACCTGCCCCGCGTAGACGGGGGAAAGATGGATGCCGCCCGCCGCCATGATGCGCGAACCGAAGGCGATGCGTTCGGGCGAATCGTGGTTGCCGCTGATCACGAAAACCTCCAGCTTCCGCTTGGCCAGCGCGACCAGAAAATCATCGACAAGCTCAAGATTTCAGCTGAAAAGATGGCGCACATCGAAAACGACATTAAGTCTTGCGAAGCTGAAATGGACGACGATGCCGAAGCAATCATTACAAACGAAAGATATATTTACATTGCAGGTCTTTTGAAAGGCGTGTACAAAAAGCGCGATGCAGGCAAGCTTTCTACATCAGATAAGATTGACCGCGTTGTTACAAACCGCTGGCTTGCGCTGCCGATTTTCGCCGTGGTTATGTGGCTCGTTTACTACGTTTCTATGGTAACAATCGGTGCGGCTGCTACAGACTGGGCAAATGACGGTTTGTTCGGCGACGGCTATCATCTGTTCGGTGTCGGAACGGCGGCTTACGAAGAAGCTGCAGAAGAATTCGGCGACAGTGCTGCAATTCTTGAAGCAGTTGATGCTGGCGAAGCAACTTATGTTGTTGTTGATGACGAAACTATGGAAGTTTCTGAACCAATTGAAATTACGAATGAAATGGTTGAAGAAGCCAATTCTATGGTAGAAAAATACGGCGAAGAAGGCCCAGACCCTGCTGATTACGGTATCTGGGTTCCGGGCGTTCCGGCTATTATTGAAAGTGGTCTTGACGCAATTGAATGTGCAGACTGGCTTAAGGGCTTGATTCTTGACGGTATCGTCGCCGGTGTCGGCGCAGTTCTTGGATTTGTTCCGCAGATGCTCGTCTTGTTCATCTTCCTTGCGTTCCT
>CAMJHI010000111.1 GCA_946405475.1 uncultured Clostridia bacterium | reverse complement strand
TGTGATCCATACCTATTCCGGCTACGAAAACAAAGTAGCCGACAGTATCATGAAGATCGTCGAAAACCGCGGCATGCAGGATCTGATTTTAGACGTAAAGGTCCCCACCGAGATCGTCACTGAGATCCGTGAAGACAAAAGCACGCACGAAGTGGAACGCAAAATCTTCCCGGGCTACGTGCTGGTCAAGCTCGCCGTTGATTACGACGACGAAGGTCAGGCAAAAATGACGGACGAAACCTGGTACGTCATCCGCAACACGCGCGGCGTCACCAGCTTTGTCGGTCCCGAGAGCAAGCCTGTTCCTCTCACCGAGGAAGAAGTGCTCAAGCTCGGCGTGGAAAAGCGCGTGATCGAGGTCAGCTACGAGGTTGGCGACACCGTCAACATCATGGACGGCATCATGGACGGCTTTTCGGGCGTCGTGCAGGAGATCGACCTGGACAACAACCTTGTCAAGGTCACGGTTTCCGCGTTTTTCGGCAGAGAAACGCTGGTGGAGCTGGAGCTCGACCAGGTCGAACCTGCCACAGACTGATTCAGGTAACAGCGGGCAAACGCCCGTGTTATGGGGCTGCTTGCGGTCCCGTGGGAGAAGCAAAAATCTTTTCGTTGCTTCGCTCAACCACAATTTTGGAGGTGCAAACAAATGGCTCAAAAGGTAGTCGGCTTTGTTAAGCTGCAAATTCCTGCCGGTAAAGCAACACCGGCGCCCCCCGTTGGACCCGCGCTTGGTCAGCACGGCCTGAACATCATGGCCTTCACCAAGGAGTTCAACGAGAGAACCAAGAACGACATGGGTCTTATCATCCCCGTCGTCATCACCGTTTATGCTGACCATACGTTCAGCTTCGTCACCAAGACCCCCCCGGCCGCTGTTCTCATCAAAAAGGCGTGCGGCATCGAGAGCGGTTCGGGCGTGCCGAACAAGACCAAGGTCGCTAACATTACCGGTGAGCAAATCAGAAAGATCGCAGAACAGAAAATGCCTGACCTGAACGCTGCCAGCATCGAAGCTGCCATGAGCATGATCGCCGGTACCGCGCGCAGCATGGGCATCACTGTTTCCGACTAATGCTCCCGGGTGGGAGGAAAATCCGATTTAACCACTCTATAGGGAGGTAAACTAATGAAACACGGTAAAAAATACATCGAGAGCGCCAAGCTCGTCGACAGAACCAAACTTTATGAACCCGCAGAGGCTCTCGCCCTCACCATCAAGAGCGCGACGGCTAAATTCGACGAAACCGTCGAAGTGCACATTCGTCTGGGCGTTGACTCCCGCCACGCTGACCAGCAGGTCAGAGGCGCGGTCGTGCTGCCCAACGGCACCGGCAAAAAGGTGCGCGTGGCTGTGTTCGCCAAGGGCGACGACGCCAAAGCCGCCGAAGAAGCCGGCGCAGAGATCGTCGGCGCCGAAGACCTCGTCGCCAAGATCCAGGGCGAAGGCTTCATGGATTTCGACGTTGCCATCGCAGCGCCCAACATGATGGGTCTCGTCGGCCGTCTCGGTAAGATCCTCGGCCCCCGCGGCCTGATGCCCAGCCCCAAGGCCGGCACCGTCACCCCCGACGTTGCCAAGGCTGTGAACGAAGCCAAGGCCGGTAAGATCGAGTACAGACTCGACAAAACCAACATCATGCACTGCCCCATCGGCAAGACCTCGTTCGGTCCCGAAAAGCTGGCGGAAAACTTCAACACCCTGCTTGACGCAGTCGTGAAGGCCAAGCCCGCCGCCGCCAAGGGTCAGTACATCCGTTCCTGCGTTGTCGCGTCCACCATGGGCCCCGGCATCCGCATCAACCCCGCCAAGGTTCTCAACACCGAGGCATAATTTCAGCAAAATTTTTCGCAGAACCGCTTGACAAGGCGTTCGTTCTGTGTTAAAATCCCTCATGCTGTTCCAAAGACAGCAGGCCGCAGTTTTCACTGCATAAAGGTTTTATCCGCCTGCCGAGGATCAAAGCAAAAGCATTTATCAGGTTATGATCATGCCATGCTCTGTCCTCCAAACGGTGGGCAGAGCTTTTTTGATATTCATAAATCCGGAGGTGAATCCACACTATGCCAAGCTCAAAAGTACTTGAACAAAAGAAACAGGTCGTCGCCGATCTGGCCGAAACCCTCAAGAACTCGTGCGCAGGCGTAATCGTCAACTACAGCGGTATCACCGTTGCAGAAGACACCAAGCTCCGTGCAGACCTCAGAGCTGAGGGCGTGAAGTATTCCGTCGTGAAGAATACGCTGCTCAAGCTCGCCGCCAAGGAAGCTGAGATCGCGATCCCCGATGACGTGCTCAACGGAACGACCGCCATCGCCACCAGCGCCGACGATTACGTTGCCGCTGCCAGAATCCTGAGCAAGTTTGCCAACACCAGCAAGACCTTTGAAATCAAGAGCGGTTATCTCGACGGCGAGATCATCGGCCTTGACAAGATCGACAGCCTTGCCAAGCTGCCGTCGCGCGAGATCCTTCTTGCCACGGTCTGCAACGCGTTCCAGGCTCCGATCGCCGCGTTCGCCCGCGTCTGCCAGGCGATCGTCGACAAGCAGAACGAACCCGCAGAAGAAGCCCCCGCAGCCGAGGAAGCTCCCGCTGCAGAATAATCTAAAAATTATCTTGACAAATGGAGGTAAATTACCATGTCTGAAAAGATTGAATCCATCATCGAAACCTTAAAGACCCTCACCGTTCTCGAGCTCTCCGAGCTTGTCCACGCTGTGGAAGACGAATTCGGCGTTTCCGCCGCTGCCGCTGTTGCTGTTGCCGCCCCCACCGAGGCTGCCGCTGCTGAAGAAGAGAAGACCGAATTTGACGTCATCCTGACCGAAATCGGCTCCGAAAAGATCAAGGTCATCAAGGCTGTCCGTGAAATCACCGGCCTCGGCCTTGCCGATGCGAAAGCTCTTGTTGACGGCGCTCCCAAGGCCCTCAAGGAAGCTGCTTCCAAGGACGAAGCGGAATCCATCAAGGCGAAGCTCGAAGAAGTCGGCGCGAAAGTCGAACTCAAATAAGTTTGCTTTTTCTCAAAAGGCGGTCGGTTTTCCGGCCGCTTTTTTTTGCGCCGTTTTTGATGCAGACGAAGCAAAAAGCGGCTTCTTTCGCTTGCAAACCGGTCGGATTCATGGTATGATAAATTGATATCACGCGGGAGGGTGACAACATGGATTTGAAAAAAATCAAAGCGCTGCTCGGCTTTTTGCGGGAACTCCGCGCGCCGATCAAGCTGTTCACGCTGTTGGCCAGCATCGTGCTCACCATTGCCCGCCGCCTGCTCGAGCAGGATCAGACGCCCGCCGTGAAGGTGCTCAGGCAGAGCTTTCTCGGCCGCACGAGCCTTCAGCTCCCCGCCGGGTGCACCTCGCCCTGCCTGACGGAATGCCGTGACGGCAGCTTTGCCGCCGCCTTTGCCTTTGCTGTTGTGGAAGACAGCCGGGTCATCAACCGCATCTGCGTGGTGCGCAGCCAAAACGCGGACGACCTCGCGTTTGCCCCCCGCCGTCCGGTGTATCAGACCGTGCTGTCCCCCGAACAGCTCACACTCACCGACACAGCTTTCGGCCTGTTCCTGTGCTGGAACAACGTCGGCGGCCGCACCTTTGCCGCGCCGCAGGCCTTCGGCAAAGCAGTTGCCGAGAGCTTGCGCAAAAGCGCCGATGAACAGCGGCAGGCCGCCTGCGCCGACCTCGGCTGGCACTGCGCGTTCGTGAAAAGCAACGGCGAAGCCAGCGTTCGGCCGCGTCCGCTCGGGATCAGCGCCGCCCAGCCGCCTGTCAGGCTCAGCAACAATGAACTGCTGTTCGTCACGGCGGAAAACGGCAAGCCGGTCGTGACCCGCTGCACGCTGCCCGGCTGCGACACGCAGCCCGTCTGCACCCTTGCGCTGCCGCAGGACGACCTCGTTTGTCTGGACGCGGCGGTCGCCAAGCTCAAAAACGGGCGCATCGCCGCTGTGCTGAACCTGTCCGGCGACCTGTATTACGCCTTTTCCGATGATCTGGGCGTTCGCTGGAGCCGGTGTCAGCCCATGAACATCAAGGCCTCCGCGCCGAACCTCTGCGTTCGATCGGACGGTGTGACGGCGCTGAGCTATCTGGTGCCGGGGCGCACGCTTTCGCTCTGCGCCCGCATCAGCCCGGACGGCGAAACCGATTGGAGCGACGAGCGCGTTGTGGTCGCCACACCCGCCGCCGATTTCCACCGCCCCCTCACCGCCGCGTGCGGCGACGCGTTTTTGACCGTCAGCCGTCAGCGCTACTGTTCCGACCGTCAGCCCTCCGCCCTGCTCACCCGCTGGACGATCGAGGGAACGGAAGAAACGCCCGAAGCCGTCGAAGCGCCGAAAGCCGAAGCGCTCAGCGCCGCCGAATAAAACCGCTCACTGCCCGATCCGTGAAGGATGGGGCAGTTTTTTTCGGGGTAGACAAGCAGCGTCGATCGGTGCTATACTGATGGACAGGGAAGCGAAAGGAACATAAAAACCTATGACAAAACCGGAAATCAAAACCGTGGAAACGGGCTCCTGCTCGATGCGGTATTTTCAGTTCGGAACCGGTCCGAAGCCCATGGTCATCCTGCCCGGGCTGAGCGTGCAAAGCGTAATGAACGCTGCTGACGCGGTGGCGAACGCCTACCGGTCGATGGCGCAGGACTTCACCGTCACCGTTTTTGACCGCCGCACAGAGCTGCCCGCCGCCTATTCCGTCTCGGAGATGGCACGGGACACGGCCGCGGCGATGAGCGCGCTCGGGCTTGGCGGCGCATATCTCTTCGGCGCATCGCAGGGCGGCATGATCGCGCTGCTGATCGCACTGGATCACCCCGAACTCGTGCGCAAGCTGGCGCTCGGGTCAACGGCCGCGCGGGTCGCCGCCGACAGATCCGGCGCGCTGTCACGCTGGGTCGGGCTGGCCGCACAGAAGGACGCGGTCGGGCTGTATCTTGATTTCGGTGAAAAACTCTATCCGCCCGGCCTGTTTCAAATGCTTCGCCCGGCGCTGATTGAAACCGCGCAAACGGTGACCGAAGCGGAGCTGGCGCGGTTCGTCACGCTGGCCGGGGGCACGGCGGGCTTTGACGTGACCGATCGGCTCAATGAGATCGCCTGCCCCGTGCTGGTGCTCGGCGCGGCGGATGACGCGGTGCTCGGCGAAACTGCCTTCCGTGAACTGGTCGACGGGCGCACGAAGGAGCCGCTGTTTGAAGCCTATTTGTATGAGGGGTTCGGGCACGCCGCCTTCGACACAGCGCCGGATTACAAAAAGAGACTGACGCAGTTCTTTCTCCAATCAAACAAGTGAGGTGCCGCCATGAAAAAATTCACCTTCGGAACGCCGGAGCCGCTCGTGCCTTCCCGGTACTGCGACGGGTTCCATTATGAAGAGACGCCGGTTTCCTTTCAGGAAAGCGACTTTACCTGCCGCCAGACGAGCCGCGGCTTCGTGCTCGAATTTGAAATAGAGGAAGGCACGCAGGTGTTCGGCTTCGGGCTGCAGCTCAAGCGCCTGAACCACACCGGCGCGAAAGTGACCCTGAGCTGCAACGCCGACCCGCAGACGCCTTCGGGCGACTCGCACGCGCCCGTGCCGTTTTTTGTGACCAACAAGGGCTACGGCCTGTATTTCGACACCGCGCGCACCGCCGAATTCTATTGCGGCGTTCTCAAGACCGAGCGGGCGGAAAACAACCCATATGAAGTGAAGCTGAGCGAACAGGAACTGTACGCCGCCGAAACGAATGGCAAACGCATCCTGTCGGTGTTCATCCCCGTCGCGCAGGGCGTGGACGTTTACGTCATCGAGGGCAACAGCATCCTCGACATCACCGCGCAATACAATATGCTTTCCGGCGGCGGGTGTTCTGCGCCGGATTGGGCGCTGGGCGTGCTCTACCGCACGAACGGCACGTATAACGCCGAGCAGGTGCTGGACGTCGCCCGGTATATGCAGGAAAACGAGCTGCCGTGCGACACCATCGGGCTGGAACCCGGCTGGCAGACCCACGCCTATTCCTGCACCTACGTCTGGGACAGCGGACGCTTCCCCGACCCGAAGGGCTTTATGGCCGAAATGAAGCGCATGGGCTACCACGTCAATTTGTGGGAACACGCCTTTGTGCACCCCACCTGCCCCATCTACCGCGACCTGCTGCCCTACAGCGGCGATTACCGCGTGTGGAACGGGCTGGTGCCCGATTTCGCCCTGCCGCAGGCGCGAAAGATCTTTGCCGATTTTCAGCGGGAGAATCTTGTCAGTCTCGGCATAGACGGCTTCAAGGCCGATGAATGCGACGGCAGCGACAACACTGGCGGCTGGTCGTTCCCCAACCACAGCGCGTTCCCCTCGGGGCTTGACGGCGAACAGTATCACCACCTGTTCGGCACGCTTTACGCCAAAACCATGTGGCAGGCGCTCGATTTTCGCCCCACGCTGTCCGAATCGCGCAGCATGGGCGCGCTGGCGGCGCCTTATCCGTTCGTGCTGTACAGCGATCTGTACGATCTGAAGGATTTTGTCCGCGGCGTTGTCAATTCCGGCTTTTCCGGGCTGCTCTGGGCGCCCGAAATCCGCTACGCCAATTCCAAGAAGGAAGTGCTGCGGCGGCTGCAGGTGGTCACGTTCAGCGCGCAGTGCCTGATCAACGCGTGGTCGAATCAGGGCGTTCCGTGGGTGAATTTTGACTGCGTGGACGAAGTGCGCGAGATTTTGGACACCCGCATAAAGCTGCTGCCCCGGCTGAGAGAAGCGTTTGAAAAGTATCGGGCGACCGGCGTGCCGCCCACCCGCGCGCTGGTGATGGAATACACCGACGACCCCGAAACCTATAAAATCGACGACGAATACCTGTTCTGCGACGATCTGCTGGTGGCGCCCATCACCGATTTTGAAAGCGACACCCGCGAGGTTTATCTGCCCGAGGGCGAATGGGTCGATTTTTATACAGGCAAAACCGTGCCGAGCGGCAAATTCACCGTGACGACCGAAAAAATCTCCGTTTTTGTCAGAAAATAAAAGGCTCAACCAAAACAAAAGTTTCGGTCAAGCCTTTTCGAGTAACCGCTGATCAAATCGCAGGCACGCATCTTGACGGATTATTTTCCGCCAGACATCACAAAAATACTCGTTAATACACCAAGTATTGCCTGCGTTTTTTGTTTCGTCTGACGAAAAATCCTCTCGTCAATCTGCATACTCCGATTCAATCAGCGGTTACGCTTGCGGAATCCAAAGGCAGAGCCTTTGGTCGCCGACCGCCGTCGGCGAAACCCTGAGAATCAAAAAAGCGCAGGAGGGGAGCCGAAACAGTCCGGTGGACTGTT
>CAMJHI010000110.1 GCA_946405475.1 uncultured Clostridia bacterium | reverse complement strand
GCGCTGCGCCCGACCTGACCGCTGACGTATGGCTCACGATCCTGCCGGATGGCCTCGATCATGTCGGCATAAAGCGGGGTGTGACCGCAGCCGTAGACCTGATCGGCCGCCGTGGAAAAGCGGTTTTTCACTTCGTCCTCTTCGTTCGGCGCGGCATCGGCAAAACGCCACGCCTCGATCACGTCGTTGATCGTGCCGCCCGCCTTCACGACGCCATTTTCACCGAACAGGCAGAGCACCTGCTCAAGATTGCTGCCGAACACGTTCACCGTGCCTTCGACCGTGCCGTAAGCGCCGTTTTGATAGCGGATGATCGCCAGCCCGAGATCCTCGCCCTCGATATAATCGTGACAAAGATTATCGGTCACGGCGGTGACGGAGACCGGCTTGCTGCCGAGCATCCAGTTGAGCAGATCAATGTTGTGGATGCACTGATTCATCAGACAGCCGCCGTCCTGTGCCCAGGTGCCGCGCCAATCCGCCTGATCGTAATACTCTTTGTTGCGGTTCCAGCGGATCTGCGACGTGCCGTGGAACAGCCGGCCGAACCGCCCCTCCTCCAGCGCGCGGCGGATCGCCTGAACCGAAGCGTTGAAGCGGTTTTGCTGGTTAACGCAGACCTTCACGCTCCTCCGCTTCGCTTCCGATAAGATCAGATCGGCGTCCGCCAATGACAGCGCGATGGGCTTTTCGACGATGACGTGACAGCCGGCACGGATGCAGTCGACCGCGACGGCGGCGTGCGCGCCGCTCACCGTGGCCACGGCGACCAGCTCGGGCTGTTCGGCGCGGAGCATTTCGTTGTGGTCGGTGTAGGTTCTGACCGCGGCCAGCGCGGGAAACTGCTGTTTGAGCGCCGCCATGGCTTCGGGCAGCAGGTCGCACAGTGCGACGACCTCAAGCCCGTTCTGTAATGCGGCAGTGATGTGGTTGGGAGAAATCCGGCCGCAGCCGATCAAAGCGTATTTCAAGATAAGACCTCGTTTCGATTGAAGGTTTGTGAAACACGATTGTACCTTTCACAGGTGACCGCAATCACCTGCAAAAGGCACAACCCCGGCGCGCTGCTTGCGTAACGCGCCGGGAAACACGGTTAAATTTCGGGGATGTTGAGCTCGATCTCTCTGCCAAGCTCGGAGGAACGGACGATGCCGTCGATGATGGCCTGGTTGTAGAGGATCTGGCTGGACGGAACGGGCGGTTCGCCGCCGTTGACGGAAGCGTCAAGGAAGGAGCGGATCTTGAGGTAGAAGTTATCCTGCTCGCTCTTGAGCTCGGGGATCACGGTTTCGACCTGTTTGCCCGCCACGTCGTGATAAATGGTCATCGGGCCGCCGATGGAGCCGTTCCAGCATTCGGTGGAGGGAATGCGAAGGCCGCCCTCTTTGCCGAGGATGATGGTGTCACCGGGCGTGTCGAGGTGCATCGCCCACGCGATACGGAAGTCGAGGATGATGCCGCCTTCCAGCCGGACGAACGCCGCGGCGAAATCGTCAACGCCGAAAATGTCGGCGTACTGCGGGATGTTGGAATGCTTCGCGCTCTTGCCGATGAAATCGGATTTGTAGCCGGTCACGGTCAGGGGCTTCGGATAGCCGACGGCGTTGAGCACCATATCGAGCGAGTAGCAGCCGATATCGCCCAGCGCGCCGATGCCCGCGGTCTCTTTTTCGATGAAGGATGTGCCGAACGGCGCCGGGATGCCTCTTCTGCGGCCGCCGCCGGTCTGGATGTAATAGATCTCGCCCAGCTCGCCGGATTCAACGATCTTTTTGATCATCTTCATGTTGGGATCGAAACGCGGCTGGAAGCCGATGGACAGGATCTTGCCGCTCGCCTTTTCGGCGCGGCAGATGGCGACGGCTTCGTCCAGCGTGACGCACATGGGCTTTTCAAGCAGCACGTTCACTCCCTTGTTCAGCGCGTAGATGGTGCATTCCGCGTGGGTCATGTTGTAGGTGCACACGCTCACGCAGTCAAGCTCTTCTGTGTCGAGCATTTCCTTATGGCTCGGATAGAAATGGATCTTGTTCACGTCAAGACCGTTGTCGGCGCAGAATTTTTCGGCTTTGCCGGGGATAAGATCGGCGCAGGCGACGATTTCAACGTCGGGGCACTTTTTGTAGGAAGCGACGTGCGCCTCGGCGATCCAGCCGGTGCCGATGATGCCCACGCGGATCTTGTCGTTCTGCGTGTAATCCTTTACGGCGGAGATCTCTTCTTTGAATTTGTCAAGAATGCTTGCCATGGAAAAACCTTCTTTCTGTTATTTTTACCAACCTTGCGTGGTTAAATAGTCACGGCTGAGTTTGGCGGATTCCATCGGGGTCTGCTTTCCGCGGGGACGATCCTGCTCCACGACCACCCACGCGGCGCCGGCTTCTTCCGACGCTTTGAGGATGGCGGGCATATCCTGCATGCCGCTGCCCACGGGCGCGAAGCTGAACGCTTCTTCTTCGGCGGATTCGCCGTCGTCTTCGATGCCGATGAGCTCATACAGCTTGCCGCCCTGACCCTTTTTGATGAAGTCCTTCAGGTGGACGACGGGCGCGCGGCCGGCGTATTTTTTGAGGTAAGCCGCCGGATCCTCGCCGCCGACGTTGACCCAGCAGGTGTCAAGCTCGGTCTGAAGCAGATCGGCGGGAACGGTATCGTAGAGAATATCGAGGGCATATTTGCCGTCGATTTTGACGAACTCAAAATCGTGGTTATGATACAGCATGGTCATGCCCAGCGCCTTGGCCTTTTCGCACACCAGGCGAATATCGGCGATGGTCTTCGCCCAGCCGTCGGTGCCGGGACGGCGGTCTTCGGTCAGATAAGGCACGGCGACGTAACGGCAGCCGATCTCGGCATAGACCGAAAGCACGCCGTCGGGGTCGGCGACCATGTCATCCAGCGGAACGTGAGCGGAAACCGGAACCAGACCGAACTGCTCGCAAAGAGCCTTGACCTCGGCGGCCGTTTTGCCGAACAGACCGGCAAATTCAACGCCGTCATAGCCGAATTCCTTCACTTTTTTCAGCGTGCCTGCGAAATCAGCTTCCATTTCGTCACGGACGGTATAAAGCTGAAGCGCTACGGGTAAGCTCATATCATCAACTCCTTATAGTACTTGTCTAATTTTAACATACCACTTGTGGTATTTCAACCGATATTTGTGAATGGCGTGACAAAAAAAGCAGGTCTTTTTTATACAAAATAACAAAAGAAAAGCAGACGGTCGGTGACCGTCTGCCTGAGGTGTGCAAGGTTACGCCTGTTCTTCGCAGCAGGAGCAGGAAACGTAGCATTCTTCTTCGTTTTCGCCAGCGTCTTTCTTTTCTTTGATCTTTTTAACAACAAGGCAAACACCCGCGATCACGCCGGCGATGGCGGCAAGAATGCCGATGATTTTGAAAATCTTTTTAATGCAATCCATGGATAGAATCCTCCCATTTCAATTTTGTGGTTTCAGTATACCGTAACGACAGCGCAAAGTCAAGATAATCGCAAAAATTTAACAAAACCGTTATGATTCACGACAACAGCCATTGAGAAGAGAAGTCAACCCGACGCGTCAGATACCACTTGACACCTCTCCCCCGCTGTTGTAAAATATCGTTAACAGTAAAGGAGACGAGACCTATGAAAAAGATGCTCGCGCTGCTCACGGCTGCAGCGCTGCTGCTGAGCCTGTCGGCCTGCGGCGGCAAAAACGACGAAACCGAAACCGTGACCGACGCGCCCGCACAAAGCACGGCGGCGGTAACCGATTCAACCGAACTGATGACCGAAAGCGAGTCCGTTGAAGAGACCTCCGCTGAGAAAGAAACGAGCGAGGAAGCCTCAACCGAGGAGACGAGCGCCGAAGCCGAAGAGACCTCGGCCGCCGAGGAAGACGCCCTGCCGAAAACAACGGCGGAGATCCTCGCCGCTTATACCGACGTGATGACCTACGCCAAAACCGTGAAGGCCGGATTCCAGCGCGTGCGGTATCAATCCCTGCCCAAAGAAAAGCGCAACTTTTCCAACAACACGGTGATCAACATCGCCGCCAACTTCATGACCAGCAAGGAAAAAGCCGAAAAGAACCCCGAGGTCTACCCAAAGGGCAACGACGGCTCGGCGTTCCCGATCTACGGCAACAAAAAGGGCTGCCTGCTCACCGACACGAGCGGCATTCAATCGGCCAAATGTGAAAAGCTGCCCAACGGCAACATCCGCATCGTCATCACGCTCAAGCCGGAGCTGAACCCCGAACCCACCCCCTTCGGCGCGGCCAAGGCGCCCAGCTACCACGGCGCGATGTTCGGCCCCGCTTCAAAAAAGGAGATCGACGAGGCGCTCAACAGCAAGATCGTCACCGCCATCACCAAATCGGCCGACTACAGCCTGAAGTATTACGGCTCCTACTCCGACCTGGAATATGACCCCGAGACCAAACACATCAAGTCGCTGCATCAGCACTGCGACGTGCTGGTGACCGCCGACGCCGAACTGATCTTCGGCCCCTTCAAGGGCACCTGCGTTCTGGTCAACGAAAACTATTTTTCCAATTTAAAATATTAAGAAACAGAAAGGAAGCTATACTATGACTAAGATCGAAAAAACCATGACCGTCGGTGAGATCCTCGACGCCAACCGCGAGGTTGCGCCGTTCTTTCTGGAAATGGGCATGCACTGCCTGGGCTGCCCCTCCGCAAGAGGTGAAAGCGTGGAGCAGGCCTGCATGGTGCACGGCGTTGACGCGGACGAGCTGGTTGCCAAAATCAACGCGTTCCTCGCCAAATAAGCAATGAAACGGTTATCGCCGCGGCTCAAAGAGGCCGCCGCGCTGGTGCGAAAGGTTGACACGATCGCCGACATCGGCACCGACCACGCCTATTTGCCGATCTACCTGATCGCGCACAACATTTGCCGCCGGGTGATCGCCTCCGACCTGCGCACGGGGCCGCTTGAAAACGCGCGTGCCAACGTGGAGGCGGCGGGTTTCGGCGACCGGATCGAGCTGCGCCTGTCCGACGGGCTGACCGGCTACCGCGCCGACGAAGCGCAGGATATCGTCATCACGGGCATGGGCGGCATCCTCATTGCGGAGATCCTCGACAAAACGCCTTGGCTCAAACGCGGCGACAAGCACCTTGTTTTGCAGCCGATGACCCACGCGGAAGTTTTGCGCGCCTACTTAATGGCCAACGGCTACCGCATTTTGCGTGAAAGCGTTTGTGAGGACGACGGCAAGCTGTACTGCTTCATGAGCTGTATCCACACCAACGAGACCCAGCGATTCGACGAGTTTTACGAGTATTACGGCGAGCTGCCGCACAGCTCCGACCGGCTGGCGGCGCTTTATCTGCGCCGTCTGGCGGAACGATGCCTGCGCGAAGCGGCCGCCATCGGCGCGACCGATCAAAAGCGAGCCGACCGGCTGCGGCAGGTTGCCAAAAAGCTGCATCAGGTCACAACGGAACATTAAAAAAGACGGACGCCGCGGCGTCCGTCTTTTTTGTGATTTACCAAGTGAAGGTGATCGAAAGCCCGTCCACCGTGTAGGTCAGCACGTCGGTGTTCTTTTCGAGCTGCTCCACGATGGCGTCCCGCATCGCTTCGTCCTTGCACACGACCGTGCAGCGCAGGAGCATTTCATCGGGCGTATAATACTTTTTGGACAGCGCGAAGCCGTTGATCCACCAATGCTTCTGCATGGGCGTGTTGACGATATCCCTGCCGTCGGCCGTAACGACCAGCTCCATATCCAGCATTTCATCGTCGCTCGCGCAGTCATAGAACCGGATCAGGCGGGTCTTGGGCTTGTCGTAAAGGCCGACCTCCGCGCCGGTGGTGATAAAATAGGTGCCCTTCCACATCTGCAGCATGCGGTCCTGCCCGTCATATTCATAAAACAGACGGACCGTGTCGTAATCGTAACAGGTCGGCAGCAGGTAGTTCGCCGCCACGTCGTAAGCCCGGCAGAAGCCGAAATTCCGCATCCACACATTGCGCGGGGTGATGAGCGTGCTGTTGGCGGTGTCGAGGTTGTAGCCGATGCCGATGACGCCGTTGTCTTTTTCGCTGTACATCAGATGCTGCTCTTTATCGTAGTAGCTGCCGAATTCCGCGGTGTATTTCGTGCCGTCGGCAAATTCATACCGCGCCTGAATGGGACGCACCGTGCTCGGGTCGTCGCTGTCCACGGTGATCTGCATGCTGGTGGGGCTGGCGGAAAGCAACCCGATGAAGCGGGTGACGGTCGCCAGCGTCGGGTTGCCGGTGGCTCGGATCACCTCAGCCAGCTCAAACAGCCGCTCTTTGGAAGCGTTGTGGTCGATGCCCAGCGCATCCTGAACGTCACGCTTCACTGCGAACACGTCGGGGATGTTGCCGATGAACAGATCGACGTCAAAATTGGAATCCTCATAGACCTTGTTCTTGATCTCTTCAAATTCACCGGTAAAGCGCAGGTCAAAGGTTTTGACGCCCAGCGCGTCGTACACCTTGTCGACCTTTTCCTGCAAAATTTTATAGTCAATGCGTTCGCCGCTCGGCAACTCGTCGAACGGGACGATGTCGCGGATCAGATCCCTTGCAGAAGCCTGAAAGCAGAACGCCGCCATCAGCACAAAGAGCGAGACGCAAAGCAGGAGAAGCTTTTTCATGAAGTCACCGCCAAAATTCAAATTGTTGATACTTTAACACACTATGACAGAATTGTCAACAAAATGCGGCTTTGTCGGCGTTGTCTTTCGACAGAAGCTGTGATATAATGGCAAAAAACGAGCGAAGGAGAATCACCATGGGAACCATCATCGGCATTGGCGGCGGCTTCGGCGGGCAGGATCAGCTGGCGCTGGCGCGGCAGATCATTCAGCTTTCCGGCAAAGAGCAGCCGAACGTGCTGCACATCCCCACCACGCGCTACGACGACCCCGACACCTCGATCATTTCGCTGTTTTCGCGGCTGGACTGCGACGTGGACGTGCTGTGCGTGACGCACCCTTATATCACCGAGGAAATGATCGCCGCCATGATCCGGCGAGCGGATATCATCCACGTGCCGGGCGGCAACCTGAAATATGTGATGCAAAAATGGAAGAAGACCAACACCGTGAAATATCTGAAAGAAGCTTACGCTGACGGCAAAATATTGTTCGGCGCGTCGTCGGGCAGCATGTGCTGGTTTCAGGAGGGCTATGACGACTGCGGCCCTGAGGGCGAATTCATGTTTGTGGAATGCCTCGGGCTGCTCCCCTACTGCAACGTGCCGCATTACGAAGGGCGCAACTGGCAGAGCTTCAACGCGGCGGCTGGCACGCGGAGCGTTTCCGCCATCTGCTGCGAAAACGACGCCGCCGTGATGTTCCG
>CAMJHI010000109.1 GCA_946405475.1 uncultured Clostridia bacterium | reverse complement strand
CCCCATCGCTTCTTACACCCGCTGAACAACAGCACAACCGAATAACCCCATAACCAAAGCCGTCGGCTCCCTCTGGGATCCGGCGGCTTTTGCTAACGTGAATGGCGCACGCAAGCAGTCGAATTTGATGGGAAAGATCAAATTCGGCTGTTTTTGCATAATTGGCGTACCTTTGCAAACCATAACCGCAAAGGAGTGTGGCCGCATGACGAACAAGGAATACAAAGCGCTCATCAAAACGGCGGTGCCGCCGTCGCCCAAGGGAAAAAACGTGCTTAAGGCGTTTGTGATCGGCGGGCTGATCTGTACGCTCGGGCAGGCGCTGAAAACGGCTTATCTGGCGCTGGGCGCCGCCGAAGAAACCGCCGGAACATTGACGTCGCTCTCACTGATCGTGCTGACCGGCTTGCTCACGGGGCTGGGTGTGTTCGACCGAATTGCGCGTCACGCCGGGGCGGGCACCATCGTGCCCATCACGGGCTTTGCCAACGCCGTGGTGTCGCCCGCCATGGAATTCAAAAGCGAAGGGCGCATTCTCGGCACGGCGGCGCAGATGTTCTCCATTGCGGGGCCGGTCATCGTTTACGGCACGGCGGCTGCCGCTGTTTACGGTTTGATCCACTATTTTGTTTTGATGGGGGGCTGACGCGATGCCGAAACGACTGGGTCGACAGACCCTTTTGCTGACCAACCGGCCGATCATGACGGCGAGCGCCGGAGTCGTCGGCAAAAAAGAGGGCGAGGGGCCGCTCGGAAAAGAATTCGACCGGGTGTTTGACGACGCGCATCTGGGCAAGGAAAGCTGGGAAAAAGCCGAGAGCGCCATCCACCGCTGTGCCGTTGATCTGGCACTGAAAAAGGCGCGCAAAAGCCCCGATGAGGTCGATCTGCTGCTGGCGGGCGATCTGCTCAACCAGTGCATCGGCACGACCTTCGGCGTGATGGATTTCGGCATTCCGTTCGCCGGGCTTTACGGCGCGTGCTCCACCATGGCGCTGTCACTGGCCATGGCGGCTTTGCTGGTGGATTGCGGCGCGGTCAACTGCGCGGTAGCGTCCACCTCGTCGCATTTCTGCTCGGCGGAAAAGCAGTTTCGTCTGCCGCTGGAATACGGCGGTCAGCGCCCGCCTCAGGCGCAGTGGACGGCGACCGCCGCGGGAGCCGCCGTGCTGGAAAAAGGAAAAGAGGGCGCTGCGGTGGAAGGCGTCACCTTCGGGCGCATCACGGATTACGGTGTGACCGACGCCAACAACATGGGCGCCGCCATGGCGCCCGCCGCGGCGCGAACGATCGCCGAGCATCTGACGCAAACGGGCGAAGCCCCGGCCGATTATGACCTGATCCTGACCGGCGATCTGGGGGCGGTCGGTTCCCGGCTGCTGAAGGAGCTGCTTCAGCAAGAGCACGGGGTGGATATCAGCTGTCAGCAGGCCGATTGCGGCATGATGCTGTTCGATCTGGACCGGCAGGACGTCAACGCCGGCGGTTCGGGCTGTGGGTGCAGCGGCGCGGTGGTGTGCACCAATATCGTGCGCCGATTGCGGCAGGGCGAACTGAAACGGGTGCTGTTCGTGGGCACGGGCGCGCTGCTCAGCGCGGTTTCGGCGCGGCAGGGCGAAACGATCCCCTGCATCGCTCACGCCGTTGTATTGAGCAAGCACTGATACGATCGGTGGCACGCATCTTGACGGATGATTTTCCGCCATGCCTTGAAAAAATACTCGTTAATACACCAAGTATTGCCTGCGTTTTTTTCTTCGCCTGACGAAAAATCCTCTCGCCAACCTGCATACCCCGATCGCATCAGCACTTGCTTGTGAAAAGAAATCAGAAAGGAGTAGCCCACGTAAGGCGGGTCGTGGAACAACATGGACAGGATTTTTCGGGACGTCAAATGGTTTTCGCGGTTGAGCAAAACCGTGCGGGTGCTGGATCTGACCCAAAAGGCGCTTTGCGTCGCTGCGGTCGCGCTGGCGGTTTACGAAGGGATAAGCGTTGTAAAGCAAATGGCGGAATAGCAAAACGACCGGGATCGGCAGGAAGCGATCCCGGTCGTTCAATATACCATGCGTTATTGTTCTGTGTTCTGTTTATGCACCGCTTCATACACCGGCGCCATTTTCTTTTTGGTCAAGGGGAACAAAACGTAGAGCAGGAAGATCAGCGAATAGGTGATGGCGGGGATAACGGTGCACACCGTCAGAATGCGCGGGCTGACGCTGGCCACAAAGCCTGCGTTGGCCATGCTTTCTGTGTAACCGGCTTTGGAAAGCAGCTTCATGCCGCCGGAATCCGCCGCCGTCTGCCCGAGCTTGCGGCAGAAGGTGTAAACGGCGTAGATCGCGCTTTCGGCATGCTCACCGGTGGTGTATTGCTGAAAGTCGATCACGTCGGTGACCACCGCCCAGTTGGTGATGGAAACGAACGAATAGCCGAAGCCGATGACGAACAGCAAAAAGATGTAAAGCCCGGCGTTGCTCGGCTCGGGGCGCAGCACCGCCGTGAGCACGGCGGCGGCCGCTGACAGGAACGCGCCCACGGTCGAAATCTCTTTTTTGCCGAAACGGCGCACGAGCATGGGCGTGATCGGGATCATGACCACCATGGGGGCGTATTGCGCGATGGTGCCGAGAATGGACAGATTGGTGTTGCAGAAATAGTTTTTATAAAGATATTGATTCAGCGAGGTGAACTGAAGCTGGCCGCTGATGAGAATGCCGGTCAGCGACAGAATGATGAAGGGCCTGCTTTTGAACATGGCGCGGTAGGTGCCCTTCATGTCGGCTTTTGCGGTTTCCTCGGCGTGAACACGCTCCTTGGTGTTGGCGTAGCACAAAAAATAGAACAGGATGGAGCAGCCGCCCATGACCAGCGCGAACAGGAACATGCCCTTGCCGTTGGCTACGTTGTAAGTGCCGCCCTGCCCGTCCGACACCTTGCTGTAAATGAGCAGCGGCGCGATGAGCAGCGGGGCAGCGCCGCCGATGCCGCCGCCGATGGTGCGGAAGGTGGACAGCAGCGTGCGCCCGTCCGGGTCGTCGGTGATGCGCGAGGCCAGCGAGCCGAAGGGCACGTTGATGCCGGTGTAAAGCATGCCGAACAGAATATAGGTCACGTAAGCAAACACCAGCTTGAGCGTTTCACTTTGCGTGAAGCTGCCGACGTTGAAAAAGCACACGATCTGGCTGAGCGAAAGCGGCACCGCGATCCATTTGATATAGGGGCGGAATTTGCCGTCCTTGCGCGCCGGCCACCTGGCTACGAGCGCGCCCCAGATGGGGTCGTTGATCGCGTCCCACAGGCGGGGGAACAAAAACACGTTTTTGGCTCGGTTCATGTCGATCTTCAGCACGTCGGTGTAAAAGATCTTCAGGAATGAGGACACGTAGGTGAGCACGAACAGGTTGCCCGCGTCGCCCGCCATGTAGCCGAGTCCTTCCTTGATGCCGATTTTGTTGGTGGTCAAGGTTCGCTCTTCTGCTTTGGCCGGTTCTTTTGTTTTGGCCATGTCAAAACCCCCTGTTATGAAAATCGTCCAACGGGATGCGTCAGGAACACCTGTTCAAAGCTCTGCTTCAATTCCGCCACGCAGGCCGCCGCCCGCGCCTCCTCGTCAAAAAGGCCGAACACGGTCGGGCCGCTGCCGCTCATGCAGCAGCAAAGGCTGCCGTGGCGGCGCATGACGGTTTTGATGGCGATGCGTTCGGGCACCTCGATGAACTGCTCAAACACGTTGTTCACGCGCCTCACAACGCCGTCAAAATCTTCGGTCGCCAGCGCGTGCAGCATGCCCCAATCGTCGGGGTGCCGCACGTCCTTGCACTCATCAAAGGCGGCGTAGGCTTCGCCCGTGGAAACGCCCTGCGTCGGCTTGGCCAGCACGATGCAGCAATCCTTCAGCCGGGGCAGGGGGGACAAAATCTGCCCGATATCCTGCGCGAGCATGGTGCCGCCGTGCAGGCAAAACGGTACGTCCGCGCCCAGCTTTACGCCGATGCGGCAAAGCTCCTCGGTGGTCAGCTTCGTGTCAAACAACAGGTTGAGCGCACGCAGCACGCCCGCAGCGTCGGTGCTGCCGCCGGCTAACCCTGCCTGCAGCGGAATGCGCTTGGTCACGGCAAGGGAGCAGCCGCCCTTGATGCCGGTGTGTTCAAAAAAGGCCTGCGCCGCGCGGTAGGCTAAGTTTTTTTCATCGGTCGGCAGGGTCGGCTCGCTGCAGGTGAGCGTAATGCCGCTTTCAGCCTGTTCCGCCTCAATGGTGTCATACAGGCTCACCGCCTGCATCACCATGAACAGCACGTGATAGCCGTTGGGCAGGCGCTTGATGATATCGAGCAGCAGGTTGATTTTGGCGGGTGCTTCAATTCTGATCATGGTGTTGCCGCATCCTTTCTGATGGATCCTGAGTTACTGCTTTTCAATGGGAACCGGCATCGGCTCGCGCTTCTGGAAAAACGTGGTGTAGCGGAACCCGCAGCGCTGCGCGATCTCGAGCCCCTGCTGGATGCCCGCGCCGACGTCGGCGGCAAAGTGCGCGTCCGATCCGATGGTGACGAATTCGCCGCCCAGCTCGCGGAACCGTTTGACGTAGCGTTCGCCCGGCATGGTCTCGTTCAGGTTCTGCCGCAGGCCGGAGGTGTTGATCTCCAGCGCCTTGCCCTTGACGATGAGCGTTTTGAACACCTCGTCAATGGTATCATCAAAGCGGGAAAAATCGTAGGGAATTTTGTAGACGCCGCATAAATAGCGCAGGGGATAGGTGATGTGCGCCATCGTGTCAAAATGCCCCCAGAGGGCAAGCTGATAAAGCTCCTGCGTGTATTGCTCAAGCAGCTTGTCCAGCTCGTCCCGGGTGTATTCGTCATATTTGAGCTGACTGTAATCCGTGGAATCGCGCAGCTCGTGCATGGAGCCGATGATGAAATCATAATCGAACCGCTGCACGGATTTTTCGCTCAGCGGCATATCAAAGGTGCCCTGCCCCAGCTCGATGCCGTTGAGCACGAGCAGCTTGCCCTGAAAGGCGGAACGGGCTTTTGTCACCTCGAAAAACGACTGAAGCTGCCGCTCGTTCAGGTTTTGCTGTTCATACAGGTCAATATCCATATGATCGGTAAAAGCAATGGCGCGCAGCCCCTTGTGAACCGCTTGCTCGCACAAAAACATGGCGGAATGATGCCCGTCGAAGGAATTGTCGGTATGGACGTGAAGATCCATCATGCGTTTGAAAGCCAAAATGTATCACCTCTGCCGCCATTATATAACACAAACCGACCGGAACACAAGTTTTTTTCGCCATTTTCATCGCAAAGCAGGCCTGTGATCGGCACAAAAAACGATCAAACGGCCCCGGCCTGATTTCTTTGCCTGATTTTTCCGGTGAGATTTGGCCGTTTTTCTCATCCTTTTCTTGTAATTGTCGGCGGAGTGTGTTACAATTTAGGGTAGTTTTCAGGGAACTCTATCACGCCGGAAAGGAAAAAACGCTGACCGTTTCCGATCCATGTTTTTATGGGCTGAAACGGAAAACGTTTGCGGGTTTGTTTTATGCCGAGAAATGCCAAAAGAACCGTGACTATCGTGTTCGCGCTGCTGTTCGTGGCGGTCGCGCTGGTGTTTTCGTTTGTTCTGCTGAACGATCAGTTTGCGCTGTTCACCCACAAGCCCAACGACGCGAAGCTGGAGCGGCTTGGGGCGGACGTTCAATATGTGGAGGAAACGATCCCCAACGATTCGTCGCTCATGCCGGTCGTCAACGCCAAGTTCCTCTGGGAATACGGCTGGCAGGCGGTCGTGGCGGAACAGCCGGAAGCTGTGACCGAGACCACCACGGAAACGACCACCGAGCCCGTGCCGGAAACCATTATGGTGGCGGTCACCAACTGGAAGGGCGAACTGGTTACCGACCTTTACGGTCAGCCCGTCACCCAGGCGCAGGGCTATTATCTCGATTATCAGCTCCAGCCCGCGACCGATGCGAACGGCGACCTGCTGCGCGATGCGGACGGCCACCTTATGTTTGACGCGCAGGAGGTCACGCGCACGACCGAGGCGCCCCCGCTCACCCTGCAGGACGGGCACGGCAACATTCTCACCAAGCCCAACGGCGAGCCGGTCACCAAGGTCGCCCGCACCACGGTGCGCGTCACCAACCCCTCTTCCATCGGCGCCACCTATCAGGGCGAAGGCCTGAGCGACGGCGAAAAATACACCGGCGTTCGCGTTTTGATCGATGACACCTACGACGTTTGCTCCAACGGCATCATGACGGTGAGCATGACGTATAAGATCGACCGCAAGCTTTACAACAAGAGCATGACCTACAACCTCGAAAAGGGCACCTGCCGCGTGTCGCGGGATGAATACTACACCGGCATGGTCGGGCTGTCCAAAGAAAACAATAAGATGGTCGTGACCCTTTCCATTCCGGATTCGGCGCAGATCCCTGTGGATCAGATGCGCCTGTTCAGCGCAAGCTCGCTCATGAGCACGTTCCGCGATTCGACCGGCAACTATCTGGACGGCTTTACGGTGAACGTGCTGTAAGCGCGCCGAGCCAATCACGCGAAAGGGTTTTGCTCATGCACGAGGGTCACAGAGAACGGGTGAGAGAAAAAGTCAGGCAAACCGGGCTCAACGGTTTTTCTCCCCACGAAATTTTGGAGCTGCTGCTGTTTTACGCCTGTCCGCGCGGCGACACCAACGCCACGGCGCACCGGCTGATGGATCGGTTCGGTTCGCTTTCGGCGGTGCTGGAGGCTCCCTATGAAGAGCTGATCGCCGTGGACGGCGTCGGCGACGCCGCGGCCACGCTGCTGGGACTTGTGCCGGAGCTGTTCCGCAAATACACGGCGGACAAGGCGGCCAAGACCGTCATGGATTCGGTCGACGCGGTGGTGAATTACCTGCGCCCCCGTTTCTTCGGCCTGACGACTGAGCACATCGGCATGCTTTGTCTGGATATTTCGGGGCGCGTCAACAACTTCACGTTTTTATCCGACGGGTCGCTGAAGCTCGCGCAGCTCGACGTGCGCAAGGCCGCGCAGGTGGCGCTGCGCAACAATGCCGAAAGCGTGATCCTCGCGCACAATCATCCGGGTGGCCTGCCCAACCCCTCGCGCGCCGATCTGACCACGACGCAAACGCTCATCCAGACCTTCCGCGCAATCAATATCCGCGTGGCGGATCATATCATTTTCAGCGATGAAGACTATTTTTCCATGAGCAGTCATGAGCGCTTTGCGCCGATGTTTCTGATGAGCAGCGTTCCGTCCGGCGAAATGCGGATCAACCTTTATCAGGACGAATAAGCACAAAAAGAACAACCGACCGCGGTCGGTTGTTCTTTTTTATGAGGCGGCGGGTTTGC
>CAMJHI010000108.1 GCA_946405475.1 uncultured Clostridia bacterium | reverse complement strand
GCGCTGATGGAATCAGTCATAAGTCACCTCCGTGATCGTGCGGATGATCGCCCAAATGTAAAACACTTTGTCGTTCTGGTACACCTTTTCGGCGCGGTCGATCTGGTAATGCACCCCGTCGGCGCTCAGGTAGGCGCCCGGCGCGAGCGAGCAGAGATCCGGCTCGGGCGGGCCGAGATAAAGGTAGTGCCCCTGACTGTTGAAGCCGATCTCGGTGTAAATGCCGTCGAGGTACATCTTGTTTTTGTAGCGCAGCGGCTGGATCAGCGCCTTGAAGGCGCTCAATTCGCCGCCGTCTGCGTCGCAGAGCGCGACCGTTCTGCCGAAGGGTTCAAAGGGATTGTTGGTCATGGATCACACCTGCCTGAAAAGAAAATCCGTGTCGGCGAGTAGGTTGGCGGCCTGCGCCAAGCTTTCGTCGCGCACCCGCTCGGCAAATTCCAGGGTGGCGGCAGGCGAACGGCTCACGGTCACGTCGCCGGCCTTGAACGAGGTCGCGCCGTTCCCGTCTGCTAACTGGCGCAGCGCAAAGCGGTAAAACGCCAGCCCCGCGGCGGCCTTGGCCACGCGCAGATCGTTTGCGTCGGCGGGCGTTCGCAGGCGGCTTATCACCTCGTTCAGGCTGATCTCGCAAAGGGGCAGCGCGTTGGCTGCCCCCTTGCTGTCAAGCGTGACAAGCTGCCGCAGATGGTTGAGCACGGTCTGACGGCTGATCATAACGGCCGCCCCGCTTAAACGGAAAGCACGCGCGAAGCGTCCGTGAAGATCTTGGCAAAGCCCGCGATCGAGGTGATGGCGGCGCGCTCGAGCTGACGGTCGATGAGCTTGTCATATTCCGTCAGCACGTCGCCGGCCTTCACCATTTCCAGCGCGCATCTTCTGTCCAGCCCGATGATGCTGCCGCTTGCGGTGCAGGCCGATTTGATCAGCTCCGCGCCGATGGGGGTGATCATCTTGCCCGTCGCGTGGAAGTTCAGCCCGGCGTGGGAATCCTTGAATTCCGCCAGATTGAGCATTTTCACGGCGTCGGCGGGGTTGGCGATGAGCACGTTCATCTCGTACGGATCGAGGTCGTTCCACAGCGAGATCAGATCGGCGTAGGTGAGCGTGCCGGAGGCCGCGCAGGCGGTGGCCGCGGCGGCGTTGCCGTTGCCGTCGCCGTTGACGAGCACGTTGACCGCGTCCGCGAGCTGCTGCTTGGCGATGTAGGCGCCGATCTGCCGCAGGGTCACGGTGAACAGGTCGAGGCGCTGGAAGCGGATGGCCTCATAGGACGCCACCAGCATGCGGCCGCGCTTGTTGAGCTTGACCAGATTTTCCTGCGTTTTGACGGTGGTCTGCGGGATCACGGCGCCCTGCGCCACGTCCTTGAGCGACTTGTCGTCGTCGGACGGAACGCTCGTGATGGAGCGGTAATCGAGCGAGTCGATGTTGGTCACGCTCGCCACGATCTTGGGCAGCACGTCGGCTTCCTCCATGCCCTGACGCACCGCGCGCGCCACGTATTCGGGGAACAGGGCGGCGCTGTCGGAGGTCTTGAAAAACTTTTCGACCGGGTCGCTCGCCGCGCCGCTGACGTGGATGTCAAAGCGCTTGAGCTGGCGCTGATAGGCGTCCAGCCCCTCCAGCTCGGTGCCGCGGTAGTTTTCGGACGGGTCGATGCTTTCCAGAGCGGCCGTGAAGGAGCCGCTGCCGTAAAGGCCTTTTTCCAGGCGGATGGTATCAAAGTTAGCCATACTGTTTTTCTCCTCTCTTTTTCGTCATCAAAGCAGAACGCCGCACGTGTTGTCGGCGGTGTCCACGTCGAGCACGTATTTTTCCTTGCCGTTGGTCGCGTCGACCTCCACTTCCGTGTCGGAACCGGCGCACAGCGCGTTCAGACCGACCGTGGGCGCCGTGCCGGTGTAGGGCAGGCGGATATAACCGCCCACCTGCACGCAGGCCAGATTTTTGCGGCAGGTAATGACAACGCCGAACACCGCGTCGTTCGCCGCGCAGGCGGCGACCGCGCCGTTGCCGCTCGGCTTGACCAGCGTGCCGGGGGTCAGGTCGGAAGCAGTCGTGAAGGTGAGTGTTTTTTCATCAAAACCGAAAAATGATACGGACATCAGGATCCTCCTTAAATGATAAATTCATGGTTGGTTTTCGGGTCGCGGCCGCTCTCGCCGCTCAGCTGCGGGCGCAGCGGGAACCGCTCGGCCGCGGTGTGCCGGAACGACTTGCCCAGCCGGTCGAGCTGTTCCTCGGTCAAGCCGCCGCAGAGTTCTTCCAGCGCAGCCTTGCCCAGATCGGGCAGGGCGAGCAGACCGGAACGGATCACCTCATCGACCAGACTTTGGCGGAACCGTTCGGCACACGCCGTCAGGCCCTTGAACGCGTCGAGCGTGAGCGTGACGGTCTCTTCCTCATCGGCTCCGACGGTCGTTTTCGCTTCGGCAAGCGTCAGGCTCTTGGTCACGCCGGCGCTGCGCTGGGCGGGCACGGCGACAAAGCTCCATTCATATGCGTCCGTCGGGTCGGTAAGCACGCCGTGGCAGACCTTGCCGTCATACACCCGCCCCTTGCGGTGGCGGCACGCGCCCTCCTTCCAGTTGCTGCCGCAGATCGAGCAGCGCACCGCGCTCACGCTGCAGCTGACGCTGGTTTCTTTTTTGATGCCGCTTTTGATCTGCGCGATCTTTTCTTTGGTTTCTTCGGTGACGGGCATGTAGGCCTTCGCCTTCAGGCAGGTGTAGGGCTCGCCGTTCATCGTTCGTTCGGCCGGGTCTTCTTCCACCCACGTTTTGTAAATGCGCGCCATCTGGTCTTCGCTTTTCATGCTGTGATCGGCAATGCCGGTCCGGCCGTCGAACAGTTCGGCGAGCTTGTGCAGCGCCGCAACGTCGAACCGCTCCATATCGCGGTCAACGCGGTTGTCGCACAGCGTCAGCGTGAAGCAGAAAACCTCGTCCCGGGTCAGGTCGCGGAGCGTGTGCCGGTTGATCAGCCCGAGCTCCTCGTCGGGCAGAACAGCGTCCTGCGCCGCGGTGAAAATGTTCTTTTTCATGGTTCCTCCTTGATGCAGGTTTCCGCCTGCGCGGTGAGTAATTGCGCCCGCGCCTGCTCGACCATATCCTGCAGCATGATGTCGTCCCACACCACCTGAACGCCGCCGTCAAAGCCCGCCAGCCGCAGGCAGACGGCGCAGATCTTTTCAATGGCGGGGGTCAGCACGCGGCGATAGGCCTCCAGTTCGCTGGTCAGCGCGTCCGCCTGCTGGGAGGACATGCGCTCGGTCGTTGACCACGACAGCCCCAGCAGGAACGGCGGCAGGCCGGTCTTGGCCACGATCTGCTCAATGAGCTGGCGCACGGGCACCTCGCTGTCAAGGATCGGCAGATCCGCGCCGATGGCCTTGATCTGCACGTCGCCCACGGCCACAAAATCCTTGACGCTGTGGCTGTTCATGGCGCTGCTCCACTCCTTGGCCACCTGCAGGGCGCGTTCCTTGGCATAGGCCTTGTCCAGCGCGTCGTTCTGCGGCTTATAGGTCACGGCAAAGCGCACGTTGCCGCAGCGGTCCCAGTTCACGCCGGTGGTGCGGAAGATTTTGAGCAGCAGCTCGCCCACAAACGGCAGCCCGTGCAGCAGCGACATGCCGCTGAAGGAGCCCGGCCGGGGGTTGAGGGCGGACAGCACGATCAGCTCGGGGTATTTCACCGGCTGCCGCACGCCGCGCGCGGTCACGAACACGTCGACGTCAAAGCCGTTTTTGCCGCGCACAAGCTCAACGCTGTTCAGCGGCGCGTTGTAAAGGGCGGCGGGCCGCCCGGCGGCGTCGGTCACGATCTCGCCGACCGCCGTGCCGCAGGTGAGAAGCTGGTCGAAATAGGCGGCCATGAACGATTCAATGCCCGTGGAGCAGCCGTTGACCGGCACGCGGCGCAGAAAGCCGTCCAGATAATCCTGCGCGGCGCGGTCGTCGCATTGCACGCAGAAGCCGCCCGTGAGCCGCACCAGCTTGGTCACGGCGGCGTCGATCACCGGCACCGCCTCGCGCAGCGCATAGTACAGCCCGGCGCGGTAATAATCGGGCGAAGCGTCCTGCCCGAAGCCGGACAGGGGCGGGGCGGCGGCGGGCTGCACGGCGCAAACGCCCGCCTCGCCCGGCGGGGTCTTGTTCTTTTTCATCAGTCATCCTTCCGATCTGCTGCGAGGGCGAAAAATCCGCAGTCGTCGTTTTGATCCATGAGCGTGGTCACAAAGTAGCGCATGTCGTCCATGCCGTGGTCGTTTTCCTTCCGCACGCTGTCCTTCACGCCGGAATCGTCCCAGCGGTAGAGCGAAAATTCCCGGATGATGTCCTTGCACCCCGCGCCGATCATGATTTTTTTCATGCGCAGCGCGTCCGAGGTTTTTCGGATCCCGTCCAGCACGTCGTTTTTGGCGGGGATCACGCGGAATCTGCCGTGGCGGCGGATGCACTCGATGAAGCTTGCGGCCGACGGGTCGACCGTCACGGCGCTGATCGGCAGTCCCTGGCAGAGCTCCTCCAGCGCGGCGTAGTGCTCCTCATCCGTGCGCGGCGCGCCGACCTCGCGCGAGGCGTAGTAATACTCCCGCAGTCGGTACCACACGCCGTCTTTTCGGCCCCAGAGCCCGATGGAGGTCGGGTTGACCGTGCCGTAATCGCACGAAACACAGTATTGCTCGCAGTGTTCCGGCGGCAGGGCGCAAACGTGGGTTCGGGGCGAAAAGAACGGATAGACGACGCCCTGCGCGGCGATCCACCGTCCCTCGACAAACCGCTGATAGAACGGCCCGGCGTACAGGCTCTTATATCGCTGAATGATCTTCGGCGTCAGGGACGGGTTGTCCTCCATCAGAAAATGGAGATACAGGCATTTTTTCTCTTTGCGCTTCTGGATCCACTCGGTGTGGAACCAGTGCATGGGCGCGTCGGGGTTGCAGTTGAACCAGAATCTGGAGCCTTCCACGGAACAGCGCGCCAGCGCCTGCTCCACGAACGAGCGCGGCATGAGCGCCACCTCGTCGAACAGGATGCCGCTGAGCGTCATGCCCTGAATGAGCGCGGCGGAGGATTCGTCCTTGCCGCCGAACAGCCAGAAGGTGTTGCGGCGGTTTTCAAAGGCGATCTCCAGCTTGTTGCTCGAGAGCTTTTCGCGGCAGTCGAAGCCAAGCTCGCGCAGCATGGGGACCACGGGCGTGATCACGTTGCGCCGCAGCGAGGCAATGGTTTTGCCGCACAGGGCAAACGACGCGCCGTCGAACGACGCCAGCGCCCACGCAACGAACGAGATCGACATACACACCGTTTTGCCGGAACGCACCGCGCCGTCGCAGATGATCGCGTCGCGGTCGTGAAACGGCGAATCGGGGCACCACCACGTCAGCGCCGCCAACTGCTTTTCGGAAAACGGCCTGAAGTCGGCGGCTTTGCCTTTACTCATCGGCGTCGCTTCCGATCAGGGCGCGGGCGCTCTTGTTCAGCGCGTCGTAAAACGGCAGCGCGCCGTTCGCCGCGGTTTCGGCTTCGCAGAGCTGGCTGAGCTTTTCCAGCGGCTTGAGGCGGTCGAAAAACTTGATCTCCAGCCCGCCGCCCTTGGGGCGCTTGATCTCGGCCACGTTGAAAAAGTCCATCTGTTCCAGCGCTTCCTCATTCGGCCATTCGTCGCGCAGCAGCAGCTTCATCGCGTCGGTCACGCTGCCGAAGGCGAGCCGTCTCAGCCCCGCGGCAGTTTCGCCGCGCTCGGCTGCCTGCGCGCGGGTCAGCCGTTCGATCTCCCGCTGCACGTCGCCGCGCTGCAGCAGTTTGGCGGCCGTTCGTTCGGGGCGCAGGGAATACCCCGACCGGGCGGCGGCGTCGCGGCCGCTGCGCAGCAGCGTGAAATACAGGCAGAAAAGCTGTTCCCGCTTGGTCAATTCTTTGCTGATGTTTTCACCCTCTTTACATTTTTTGAGAGCTGTTTTTTCAAGCCGCAAAACCGAGTGCAGATCGGCGCGCCGCGGCGCTTTGATCGCTCACTTTCAAAAACTCCTCTCACTCAAAGGGCTTACACGGCGTTTTTTACACCGGTTTCGGTGTAATTTTTCGCGTTTTTGTCAACTGTTCACATTTTGTTTTCAAACAAAGTTGTTTTGATGCGGATTCGGAAAAATAAAAAGCCTCCCCTGTGCAAGGGGCGCGGGTGTCCAGTGGACACCTCTGCGGCTTGCCGCAGAAGCGCCGACCGAGCCGGCAGGCGAGACAGGTGGCTCGCCGTAAGGCGAGACGGAGGGGTTGTTAATGCGAAAGGCGGAATGCGAAAGGCGCAATGGCGGGTCGCTTCGCTCCGATTGTATTTTATCTGATTCGACCGATTCCTCGCAGCAGAAACTGTCGTTTTCGCTTTGTGCCAATATTTTTATGTGCTGCAAAGTCTGATGCCATTTGCGGCTTCCGCCGTAGGGCAATTCTTTGACGGCTTCTCACGGTGACGGCGGACGGCAAGAATGCCGTCCCTACGAAGCAACCGCGCGTTTCAGGCAACCCGTAGGGCACGCATTCTTGCGTGCCGCAAAATCCGATGTCGCTCATGGCTTCCACGGTAGGGCAAATTTTTGACGGCTTCTCACGGTGACGGCGGACGGCAAGAATGCCGTCCCTACAGATGAAACGTACGCCGCAGATGAATCGGCAACGGTGAGGTCAAACCGTAGGGCACGCATTCTTGCGTGCCGCAAAATCCGATGCCGCTCATGGCTTCCGCCGTAGGGCAAATTTTTGACGGCTTCTCACGGTGACGGCGGACGGCAAGAATGCCGTCCCTACAGATGAAACGTACGCCGCAGATGAATCGGCAACGGTGAGGTCAAACCGTAGGGCACGCATTCTTGCGTGCCGCATGAGACATAAAAAAGCACAGGCCGCTCCTTCTTCGGAGATTCCTGTGCTTTTTCAATGCCTTTTGTGAAAATTTATAGCCTTGTGTCAGATTGCGCTGCCAAAAACCTTGAATTGTTGCACATCATGTTTTATAATTCTTTTATTCGTTGAAAGGAGTGGATCATCATGCCGTTTGTTCAGGTGAAATGCCCGAATTGCGGGGGAATGCTCGCTGTTGACAGCGCCAAAGATGTCGCAGTCTGTCCGTTTTGTGATACGCCGTTTATTATTGAAAAAGCGATCAACAATTACAATATCATCAACAACATCAATGTCGGTGCGGGCGCGGTCGTGAACGTAACGGGGAGCGCGAATTCCGATTTTGAAATCTTGGCCGGCGTCCTGAAAAAGTATGTGGGTGAATCCGCCGAGGTTGTTATCCCCGACAGCGTCACGAGCATCGGCTATGGAGCCTTCTCCAACTGCATCGGGCTGACGAGTGTGATCATTCCCGACAGCGTCACGAGCATCGGCGATTCTGCCTTCTCCGGCTGCACCGGTCTGACGAG
>CAMJHI010000107.1 GCA_946405475.1 uncultured Clostridia bacterium | reverse complement strand
CTCCGCATAATTCTCACGGAGATAATCCTCGATCCATTTCACGACCTCATAGTTGTCAAGCGGCACGTCGCCCAGCACGGCCTTGAGCTCGTCGGTATCCAGCTCGACCGTACCGCCCGGCATTTCGTGCACGAACACCCAGCGGATGTCGGGCGAGCCCTGGATCAGGGTCGTGATGCTTGACACTACGTCGCCCAGAGGCGTGAAATCAATATGGTCTGTATAAAACGTTGCCGTGGTAACGGTGCCGTGACGCTCGCCCGTTTCGGACTGAATGGCGAAGCTGCCGCCCGTCTGCTCGGCGGCGAGCTTGAGAAACGGGATGCCCATGCCGACCTTGCGGGTGGTGCGGGTGGTAAAGAACGGATCCGTTACGCTGTTCACCTGCTCCGGCGTCATGCCGCAGCCGTCGTCGGTGAAGGATAACACCAAGCGGTTTTCGGTTTCGGTCAGGCGAATCTCGACCTTCGTCGCGCCCGCCTTGACGGAATTCATTGCGATATCCAGAATGTTCAGTGAAAGCTCTTTCATCGACGCAGCCTTTCAAACAGGGATTGAAGGATCTCCCGCTCGCTCTCCCCTTCCAGCTCCAGCCAGTTGACCTGACCGTTGATGTCGGCCAGATTGTGCGCGTCGGAAGAAAACACGAGCGTTTTGTTTTGTAAAACGGGGTAATCGGCGCGGTACGCCGCTTCGTTCGCCGGGTCGCGCAGCTCGGCGCAGGCAAAGAACGGTTCGTTCGGGAACGTGCCGAGCACCGCGATGACGCCGTTCGCCTCCCGGTCGATGTGAGCCGGGTAGCACAAGCCGCCGTATTGCGCGACCAGCGCCGGCGCCTCCTCCAGCGAAATATCCGCTGCGGTGATCAGAAGGTTTTCCTGCCGGCCGATGATCTCATCGTTTTCGTTCATGATGAGCTGTTCGCCGAAGATCTCTTCGCGGTTTTTCACCGGCATTCTTCTTTTTTCGACCTCACGGTCAAAATCGAGCGCCGCCTCCAGCGTTTCAAACAGGCACACCGCGTGGATATCCTCAGCCGTGGTCAGCTCCATACCGGCCACCGGCACAAGGCCGTAGGCGCGCGCCGCCTTGAAAAAAGCGGGGCAGTTGGCGCAGGTGTTGTGATCGGTCAGCGCCATCACGTTCAGCCCGTTGAGCACGCCGAAGCCCGCCATGCTCGCCGGGGTGGATTCGTTGCTGCCGCATGGGGACAGGCAGGAATGCGTGTGCAGGTCGTAGTAAAGCTTGCCCATGCGTCAGATCAGCCCGGACAGCGCGACCGCCGCCTCGTATTCCGGCATGTCGGCGGCAATGAGGTTGACGCCGCGCATCTGCGCCGCGGCCAGCGCCTGTTCGTCGGGCTGAACGCCCTCGGCAAAAATCACGCACGCCACGTCGGCCAGCGAAGCGACCGCCGCCACGTTCACGTTGGACATGATCGTGATCCACGCGTTGCCGGCCTGCGCCCGGCCCATGACCCAGCTGAGCAGATCGCCCACATAGCAGCCCGCCACCTCACGCGAAGGGTCGCTGAGCGCGATGGCCCGAAAGCCCCCGGCCGATGCAAGCTCACTTACTGTCATGTTTATCACCGCCGTAATTTCCGATATAGTCTTTGATAAAATCTTTATAAGCAATAATGCAGTCGTTTTTATCCGCGTTCGCCATGACGATGTCCTCGGCGAAGGCGCGGCAGTTCGGCGCGCCGCAGGAGCCGCAGTCAATGCCGGGCAGCTCTTTGCGGATGGCCTGGATCTTCTGCATCAGGCGGATGCTCTCGCTGAGGTTGTCGCTCAAGCGGTTGAGCGGCTGATAGCTCGGGAATTCATCCACGATGCAGTCGTCGGGGATCAGCCCGTCTTTGCCGATCTCCGCCTGCGAAACCGGCAGGTAGCGCCGCAGGGTATGCAGCCGGTTTTTGGCCACATAGGGGTTTTCAATGGCAAGCACGCCGCCGATGCACCCGCCGGGGCAGGCATTGAGCTCGACAAAGTCGATGGGCGGGATGTTGCCGTTTTCGATCTGCTCCAGCACCGAGATCACGTTCGTGATGCCGTCGGCCGCAATGATGCGGTCGTTGAGCAGGGCGGAGGCTTCGCCGCCGCAGATCGCCCAGCTTAAGCCGATGCGGCCGGCCGCGGTGGAAACCGCAGGCGCCCGGTCACGCTTCATCACGCTGATGAGCCTGAGGTAGACCTCGCTCATGGACACGGCCAGATCGATCTCGCTTTTGTAGCTGCCGAACGTGTTGCGGATGTAGCTGACCTTGGCGGGACACGGCGAAATGAACGTGACGCCGATCTCCTCCGGCTTCAGCTCGGGATGTTCCTTTTCCGCTTTTTCGCGCGCCATGATGGCGGCGACCTCCATGGGCGGCAGAAGCGGCAGAAGATTGTCTTTTAAGAACGGAAAGCGCAGCAGGATCAGCCGTGTCACGACCGGGCACGCCGTGCTGATCACGGGCTTGCGGATGCCCTGCGCCTGCAAATAAAGTCTGGTGTAAGCCGAAACGAATTCCGCGCCCTTGGACACCTCGAACACGTCGTCAAAGCCGATGTCGAGCAGGCCCTGAATGACGTAACCGATATCGTCAAGGTTGTCGAACTGCGCGCAGATCGACGGCGCGGGGAGCGCCACGTTGAACTTGAAGCGCTTGAGCTCCTCCAGCGAATCGTAGCTGCTTTTTTTGGCGTGGTTCGTGCAGTTGCGGATACATTCGCCGCAGTCGATGCAGCGTCTGGAATCGATTTCGGCGCAGCCGCTGCGCACCCGGATCGCCTCGGTGGGGCAATGCTTCATGCAGGTGGTGCAGCCGGTGCATTTGGTGGGGTCGAGCAGCACTGAATGAATGTAATCGCTCAAACCGTTCTCACCCTCCTTGCTTGGGGTCAGAAATTGACCTTCATGGTAATCGTAGTGCCTTCACCGACGACAGAATCGATCTGCATGAAGTCGGTGTAGCGTTTCATATTGGGCAGCCCCATGCCGGCGCCGAACCCGAGCGACCGGATATTGTCCGGCGCGGTCGAAAATCCGTCCTGCATGGCCTGCTCCACGTCGGCGATGCCGGGGCCTTTGTCGGCCAGAATGATGGTCACGCAGCTGTCGTCCACAATGATGTCGGCGCTGCCGCCGTCGGCGTGGATGACCATGTTGATCTCGCCCTCATACATCGCAATGGAGACCCGGCGGATGACCGCGGGGTCGAGCCCCAGCTGGCTGAGATTGTTTTTGACCTGAACGGACGCCTGCCCGGCCGACGTGAAATTTCCCCCGTCAACGTCGTAATGGAACCGCAGCGACTCAGCCATTGAGTTCACCGTCGCCCTTCAGGCCGTTGACGTAAAGCACGCCGCAGGCCTCATACATCCTCTTGGGGGTGCTGAGGATACTCATGTTGCTCTGCTCGGCCAGCGCGATCATGTCCGCCGTCGGTTTTTTGTTGCGAACAAAAACCACGGCGACCATGTCCATCATGTGAGCCGTGCGGATCACCTGCGGGTTGACAAGCCCCGTGAGGAGGACCGCCCTGTTTTTGACGTAAGCGAGCACGTCGCTCATCATGTCGCTGCCGCAGGCCGATAAGATCTCAGCGTCGGTGTCGCCGCCGGTGAGAAGCTCGGCGTCAAGCAGCCGCTGAATCTCGGTGATTGTCATGCAAATCGCCACTTTCCTGTAATTTTCAAAACGTGACTGTCAAGCGATCAGTTGTATTTGGCGAGGATGCCTTTGATCTGGTCGGGGGTCGCCTTGCCGTAAACGTCGTCGTTGACGGTGAACACGGGGGCCAGACCGCACGCGCCGATGCAGCGGCAGGCTTCCAGCGAGAATTTGGCGTCTTCGGTGCATTCGCCGGGCTCGATGCCAAGCTCCTTGACCAGCTCGTCGATGATGCCCTGAGAGCCCTTGACGTAGCAGGCGGTGCCCAGGCAGACCGAAACGTTGTATTTGCCCTTGGGCGAGAGCGCAAACTGCGCGTAGAAGGTCGACACGCCGTAGACCTTTTCCAACGGAATATCCATACCTTCAGCGATCATGACCTGAACCTCAAACGGCAGATAGCCGTAGATGCCCTGCGCCTGCTGCATGACGTGCATGAGCATGCTCTTGTCATCTTTGTTGGCGGCGATCACGGCTTTCAGCTCGGCTTCCTGTTCGGGCGTGCCTCTGAAGGGGATCTTGCTGACTTTTTTAAGCATTCAACTGTTCCTCCTTATGTGGTAACGATGCGTTCATAGCGCCGCGGCGCATCACGCCGCAGTCTACGTGCATTCTTTGAGATTATACCACAGGTATGAAAGCTTGTCCATAGGAAGCGATAAAAAACTTCTATATTTAATTATAAATATTTTACCATATATTCGGTCGTTTCAGACCGGGCCGCCGGGGTTCAAAAAGTTAGAAAGATGTAAGATTCACACCTTGTGGAACCTTTGAAATTATGCTATGATACTATAATGAATTGAAGCGAACCAAAAATTGCCGTTTTACGGAGAAGAAATCTATGCGTAAACTGCTGCATTATCTCAAGCCCTATAAAACCGAAGCGATCCTCACCGTCGTGCTGCACTTCATCGGCTACGCCATGACGCTGCTGCTGCCGCTGATGATGTCGCAGATCATCAACAACGGCATCAACAACCCCGACCATGAGGCCGGGCTGGTCTATATCCGCAACACCGGGCTGCTCATGCTGGGGCTGTCCGCCTTCGGCGCGGCGGTATCGGTCGTGGCGAGCTATTTTTCCTCGAAAGCGTCCATGGGCTACGGCGCGAACCTGCGCCGCGCCCTGTTCCACAAGGTGGAATCCCTGAGCGAATGCGATCTGGAAAAAATCGGCACCGCGTCGCTCATCACCCGCACCACCACCGACGTCAACCGCATTCAGGAAACGATGATCATGTGCCTGAACATCATAATCGCCATGCCCATCATGTTCATCGGCGGCACGGCCATGGCCATTTTCATGAACCGCAAGCTGGCCGTCGCCATTCTGATCATCATCCCCGTCGTGGCGCTGCTCGCGTACTTTTTCAAAACCAAGATCATTCCGCTTTTCAAGGAAGAACGGCAGAGGACCGACGCGCTCAACAAGATCCTGCGTGAAAAGCTCAGCGGCATCCGCGTCATCCGCGCCTTCAACCGCACCGAATATGAGGACGAACGCTTCCGCGCCGCCAACTTTGACCTGACCTCCATCGGGCTTTATATCGCGCGGTTGTTTTCCGTGCTGTGGCCGTTCGCCTTTCTGCTGCTCTACTGTCTGCTCATCGGCGTCGTCTGGGTCGGCGGCAAGGAGATCGACAAGTTAGACGCCGCCACGCACGCCGTTGAGATCAGCAACATGGTCGGCGACCTGCAGGCGTTCCTGATCTATATCCTGCTCGTTGTGGTCGCGGTTTCGCTGGCCGCGGCGCTGTTCATCATGTTCCCGCGCGCAGCGGTTTCCGCCCGCCGCGTGCTGGAGGTGCTCGACATGGAAACCATGATCCATGAGCCGGAGCATCCGAAGCAGTTCCCCCAAGACGACGGCTCGCTGGTCTTCCGCGAGGTGAGCTTCGGTTACCCGGGCGCGAGCGAACCGGTGCTCAGCGGCATCGACTTTGCATGCCGCGGCGGCGAGGTGACCGCCATCATCGGCGGCACGGGCTGCGGCAAATCCACGCTGGTGAACCTGATCCCGCGCTTTTTCGACGTGAGCTGCGGGCAGATCGTGTTCGACGGGCTCGACCTGCGCGACACAACGCTGCACGAGCTGCATGAGCGCATCGCCTTTGTGCCGCAGAAAGCGACCCTGTTTCGCGGCACGGTGGCCGACAACCTGCGCTACGGCAAAGAGGACGCCACCGAAGAAGAAATGTGGGAAGCGCTGCGCATCGCCTGCGCCGAGGATTTTATCCGCGGCAGTGAGCAGCAGCTTGACATGGAGATCACGCAAAACGGCACGAACCTGTCCGGCGGACAGAAGCAGCGGCTGGCCATCGCCCGCGCGCTGATCAAAAAGGCCGAGCTGCTGATCTTTGACGACAGCTTTTCCGCGCTGGATTTCAAAACCGACGCACAGCTTCGCCGGAATATCCGGCAGAGCCTGCAAAACACCAACGTCATCATCGTGGCGCAGCGCGTGGGCACCGTGCTTGACGCCGACCGCATCATCGTGCTCGAAGACGGCAAGGTCTGCGGCATGGGCAGGCACGAGGAGCTGCTCGAAAGCTGCTCGGTCTACCGTGAGATTGTCGAATCCCAGCTGACAAAGGAGGATTTGGCAAAATGAAAAAGCACGAAAAAAAGGCCAAACGACCCGCTGAGGAAGCCGGGTTCGGCCGCCGCGATCCCATGCAGAAGCCGGCGGATTTTTCCGGCACCGCCCTGCGCCTGATCAAAGAGCTGCGCGCCTTCAAGTGGCCGGTGCTGCTGGTGATCCTGGCCGGCATCATCAGCCAGACGCTCACCATCACAGGCCCCAACCTGCTGGGCAAGGTCATTGACGCGATCAACGATCAGGTCAAGATCAAGCTCGGCGGCGGCAGCATCGACCTGATGTCCATCGGTCACATCCTGCTGACCATTTTCTTCATTTATTTCACCAGCGCCATCCTGCAGTTCATTCAGCATTACACCATGGCGGGCGTCGCGCAGAAGATCGTGTGTTCCCTGCGCGAACGGATCAACAGCAAGATTTCGCACATGCCCCTGAGTTACCTCGACAAGCAGGCCAAGGGCGAGCTGCTCAGCCGCATCATGAACGACGTGGATAACATCAACTCGACCCTGCAGGACAACATCATCAAGCTCATCAACATTTTCATCACCTTTTTCGGCGTGCTCGGCATCATGATCTACACGAGCTGGAAGCTGACGCTGATCTCCGCGGCCGTGCTGCCGCCGTGCCTGTTCATCGCCGCGTTCGTGCTCAGGCATTCCAAAAAGCATTTCCGCAGCCAGTGGAAAATCACGGGCGACCTGAACGCTCACATTGAAGAAATGTTCACCAGCCACAAGATCGTGCGCGTGTTCAACCACGAGGAACAGTCCTGCGCGGATTTTGAGCAGCTCAACGACAAGCTCTTCCGCCACAGCCGCAAGGCGCAGTTTTATTCCGGCATGATCATGCCGTTCGTCAACTTCGTCAACAACGTCGGCTACGTCGTGGTCTGCCTGGTGGGCGGGCGCATGGTGGTGCAGGGGCTGATGAGCCTGGGCAAGATCACCTCGTTCATCACCTATTCCAAGCTGTTCACCCAGCCCATTGTCGACATCGCGGGGCTGTCCAACCGCCTGCAAAGCGCGCTGGCGAGCGCCGAGCGCGTTTACAACCTGCTGGATGAGGAAGAGGAATCGCCCGATGAAAACGGCGCGCTGCCCGCGGTGAAGGGCGCCGTGACGTTTGAAAACGTGTCGTTCCGCTACCTGCCCGACGTGCCGCTGATCGAGGACTTTGATCTTCAGGTC
>CAMJHI010000106.1 GCA_946405475.1 uncultured Clostridia bacterium | reverse complement strand
GACCTTGTTGTCGACCGGAATAAGGAACTTCACGCCTTTTTCTTCGGCCTTCTTCATCATTTCGCCGGCCATTTCAACTTTATCGTCTTCGCAAAGCGAGCTGCCGATGCTGTGGCCGAGATATTTCATGAAGGTGTAAGCCATGCCGCCGCCGACGATGAGGGTGTCGACCTTGTCAAGCAGGTTGGTGATCACGCCGATCTTGTCGGAAACCTTCGCACCGCCGAGGATGGCGACGAACGGGCGCTTCGGATTCTCGAGCGCGCCGCCGATGAAGCTGAGTTCTTTCTGGATGAGGTAACCGCACACGGCAGGCAGATAATCGGCCACACCGGCGGTGGAAGCGTGCGCGCGGTGCGCGGAGCCGAACGCGTCGTTGACGTAGATATCGGCCAGCGAGGCAAACGCCTTGCTCAGCTCGGGATCGTTTTTGGTTTCGCCCTTTTCAAAGCGGACGTTTTCAAGCAGCAGCACTTCGCCCTCTTTGAGCGAAGCGGCCAGCGCCTGCGCGCTTTCGCCGACGACGTCGGCTGCCATCTTCACTTCGATGCCCAGCAGCTCGGACAGGCGGGCGGCCACGGGAGCCAGCGAAAATTCGGGCATGACTTCGCCCTTGGGTCTGCCAAGGTGCGAGCAAAGGATGACCTTCGCGTTGTTCTTGAGAAGGTACTGAATGGTGGGGAGGGAGGCGACGATGCGCTTGTCGCTCGTGATCACGCCGTCCTTCAGCGGCACGTTGAAGTCGCAGCGGACGAGTACTTTTTTGCCGCTGACGTCAATGTCTTCCACGGTCTTTTTGTTCAATGCGTTCATCTTCATATTCCTTTCTGATGGATTCTGATGGATCCTTAGATTTTGCTGAATGATTCTGCCGATTTGCCGAAACGCACAAATCAACACATACATTCTAACGGATAATTTCCAAAAAAACAATAGTGTTTTTCTTTAGTTTAAAGCACAATATCTGCGAAATTTTGTGTATAGTGCCAATCTTTCCGCAAAACGCCGCGCCTCAGCCCGATTCTTCTTGACTTTATCCGACAGGCAAGCATATAATGTAAACAATTTTGTGAGTAATCATCATCGGAGGTAATATGATGGCAAGAGTATTCAATTTCAGCGCCGGTCCTTCCATGCTGCCCGAATCGGTTCTCAACCGCGCGGCGGCGGAAATGCTGGACTACAAGGGCAGCGGCCAGTCCGTGATGGAAATGTCGCACCGCTCCAAGGTGTTTGAAGAGATCATTCAGGAAGCGGAAGCGCTGTTCCGCGAGGTTCTCAACATCCCCGACAATTACAAGGTCCTTTTCCTGCAGGGCGGCGCCACGGCGCAGTTCGCCGGCATCCCGCTGAACTTCATGAACAAGAACAAAAAGGCCGATTACGTTCTCACCGGCCAGTTTTCCACCAAGGCTTACAAAGAAGCGACCAAATACGGCGATGTGCGTGTGGTCGCCAGCTCCAAGGAGGATACGTTCTCTTACATCCCCAAGCTGGAACGCAAGGATTTTGACCCCGAAGCCGATTACGTTTACGTCTGCTTCAACAACACCGTTTATGGCACGACCTATCACTACATCCCCGACACCGGCGACGTGCCGCTGTTTGCCGACGTGTCCTCCTGCTTCCTGTCCGAGCCGATGGACGTGACCAAATTCGGTCTCATCTACGGCGGCGCGCAGAAGAACATCGGCCCGGCCGGTCTCACCGTGCTCATCGTGCGCGAAGACCTGCTCGGCAATGCGCGCGACGTGACCCCGTCGGTCATCGACTACACGCAGCAGGCGGCTGCCGGTTCCCTGCTCAACACCCCGCCCTGCTACTCCATCTACATCTGCAAGCTCATTCTGGAATGGATCAAGAGCCTCGGCGGCCTTGAAAAAATGAAGGAGCGCAACGCCGCCAAGGCGAAGCTGCTTTACGATTATCTCGATTCCTCCAAGCTGTTCCGCAACGGCGTCAATAAAGAAGACCGTTCCATGATGAACGTCACCTTCGTCACCGGCAACCCCGACCTTGACGCGAAATTCGTCAAGGAAGCCACCGCGGCGGGCTTTGTCAACCTCAAGGGTCACCGCTCCGTGGGCGGCATGCGTGCGTCCATCTACAACGCCATGCCCTATGAAGGCGTGCAGAAGCTGGTCGAATTCATGAAGCAGTTTGAAAGCGACAATACTTAAAATCTTTTTAGCAAAGGCAGTTGTTCGTAATGTATGATATCCTGACTCTCAACAAGATCGCCAAGTGCGGCACCTCTCTGTTTTCCGATGCTTACACCGTGTCCGATTCCTGCGAATCGCCCGACGCGATCATGGTGCGCTCCGCCGCCATGCACGATATGGCGTTTGCCGATAACACGCTGGCCATTGCCAGAGCGGGCGCCGGCGTGAACAACATCCCGCTCGACAAGTGCACCGCTGCGGGCATCGCCGTGTTCAACACCCCCGGTGCGAACGCCAACGCTGTTAAAGAACTCGTGCTCTGCGGCCTGTTCCTCGCTTCCCGCAGGATCCCCGCCGCCATGGATTGGGTCAAGACCCTCAAGGGCGAGGGCGATCAGGTCGGCAAGCTCGTTGAAAAAGGCAAATCGCAGTTCGTCGGCCCCGAGATCATGGGCAAAACGCTGGGCGTCATCGGCCTGGGCGCCATCGGCGCGCTGGTGGCCAACGCCGCCGTTTCGCTGGGCATGAACGTGGTCGGCTACCTCAACCCTGAGCTGACCGTGCGCGGCGCGCTGGCCATTTCGCCCGAGGTGACCATGGTCGACAGCGTCGAAGAGGTCTACGCCTGTGCCGATTATCTCACCCTTCACATTCCCTGCATCCCGGCCACGAAGGGCTGCATCAACAACGACACCCTCGCGCTGATGAAGGACGGCGTGCGCATCCTCAACTTTGCGCGCGGCGAACTGGTCGACAACGCCGCCATTCTGGCCGCGCTCGAAAGCGGCAAGGTCGCGTCTTACGTCACCGATTTCCCGACTGACGATCAGCTCGGCGCTGCGGGCGTGGTCGCCATCCCGCATCTGGGCGCTTCCACCCCCGAATCCGAAGATAACTGCGCCGTGATGGCCGCGAAGGAACTGATCGCTTACCTTGAAAAAGGCGAGATCGTCAACTCCGTCAACCTGCCCGAAATGAAGCTCGGCGCGCCGAAAGGCAAGCGCATCTGCGTCATTCACGAAGAATCCGCGCTGGCGGCCGTGATCGCCGCGTTCGGCGGTGTGGCGGCCAATATCGCCACCGCTTCCCGCAAGGGCGTGAGCTACACCGTGGCGGATTGGTCGGGCGAAGCCCCCGCCATCAACGCCGACGGCATCTACCGCGTGCGCGTGATCGGCTGATCACAAACAACAAAACAAGCGCCTGCATCGAACCCGATGCAGGCGCTTTTCTCATGGTACTTATTATTTTACAAAAACATTTTTGATCCGCGCAAACAGCGCTCTTACGGCCAGAACGGGAAGCTCCGAAAACCCGTTGGTCCCGTAATGCTCATAGAGAAAGAGACTGACGCCGCGCAGGAACGCGGGGTCTTTTGCTGCCGCTTCCGGTTCAGCGGCGCCGACACGGACCAGACAGTCGCGCAGCTCGTTTTCACAAGCGGTGATCTCCTCACCCGCTGCGAGGTTGTTGTTGAGCGTCGCCTGCGCTTTGGCCGCGGCGGCGTCGATTTCGGCGCTGCTTTTGCCGTTCTCCTTCAGCTCTTTTGCCGTGTTCAGCAATTCGAGCAGCTTCTGCACGTTCCGGCCGGAGAGGAACTGCGGAAAATCGGGCGAAGCATACACGTCGGTGATCTCATCGTCGGCGATCATTTTCATCGCCAGCTTCAGGATCACGTCGTTGTGCTGGGTCAGGTCGTGGCGCTGCGTGTCAAAATAGAACGTCGTGTCGGGCAGGAGACCGGCGGACGCGTCCACCACGCGGTCGGGCGAGATGTGATCGTGCGTCGGGTCGGTGCAGTGTGTGTTCTGCTGCCTGTAACCGTCGGGCAGCGTGTCACCGCAGTTGGCGGAATACGCGCCGAGCGACGTGGAATCCAGATGCAGGATGAAGTCGCCGTTCTTTTTGTTCCAGCGTTCCCCGATGTTGATGTTGGGGTAATCGTATTCGGCAACGTCGAACACCTGCACGCCCTTGTCGACCAGCTTCTGAATGTTGTCGTAGGCGTGGAGCTGCGCCTGATAATATCGGTCGGTCTGCCGTTTGATGCTTGCCATGTTGGGCGAGGACAGATATTTCTGAGCCGCGGCGGGATAATCCTCGGGCGGCACGAGCGCCCACATGCTCGTGCTGCGGATCATGGTGTTTTCCATCAGATGAGCCACGGCTTTGTCAAGAGCGGCCATGATGACCTCGTCGGGCAGGATCCGCAGAAGGATCTCGATGAGCCTGGCGGTGCTTTCGTCGAACAGCCGCATATCCTCAAAAAAGCCGTTGTACAGATAATCGCTGTCGAGGAAGCTGACGCGGCCGGTGAACACGTCGCCGAACACGGTCGAGCCATGGATGGCGGGAACGACGAACAGCACCTTGTGCAGCTGATCCATCACGTCCGGGTGGTAATCCAGCATGGCGCTCGTCACGGAAGCGCCCTGACTCAGCGGAACCAGATTCACCTTGTCGTGCCCCGTCTGCTCGCGCACCATCTGGATGTAATCATACAGCTCGTCGGCGATGTCGATGTGGTTCCCCATGGAATTGTAAGCGAAATAATACAGGTGATCCTTGGGCAGCGCGGTGGCGTACTTGTCAAAGGGAATGTTCATGTTGATCAGCGACTTTTCGTAATCGCTGCAGACCGAGTACGGGTAGGGGAATTTTTCGGTCCTGACGTTGGTCACGACCTTGCCGTCAAGGTCGCACGCGTTGATGCCGAACGACGTGTCGATCACGTCGGCGACCGCGTCGGAAAATCCGATATCCCGCTGGGTCGCCAAAGACGCCAGCAGGGGCATCAGCAGCCGCGCCATGATCTTATCGACCTGAAAATACGCGGGGAACGCGGCGATCTGGTTCCCGTTTTTATCGTGGATAAAATTCCCCGCGTCGTCCGTGACGCAAACGCTTGACTGGCCGTTGCCCGGCACGATGATCGTCGGGTAGAATTCACAGCCTTCGCCGCAGGTCGTGATTCTGGCGGAACCGGCAAAGCCCACAGCCGAAAAAGAACCGATCAGCACGAAGCACAAAAGGAAACAAAAGGCCGCTTTTACTCTTTTCATTTTCATGACCGCACCTTTCTGATTGCCCGGCGGGACGCGCGCCGCCGCTTTATTTTGTGAATATTATATCATCCGTTTTTGCCGTTTTCAATCCTTGCCGAAGGAACTTATACGATCTGAGGCATGCAAAAAAGCGTCGGCGGCCGTTTTTGCGGTCGTCGGCGCTTCATGGCATAAGATCAGGTCAGCGGTAGCGCTCCATCAAATCCTTCAGCTCATTCAGCTTGTCGCTCACGCGGCTGCGCAGCCCCGGATTGATGCGGAAAAAGCGGATCATGGTTTCTTTGCCCTGCTGCGCCTTTTCACTGAGCTGAGCGGCGATCTTGTTTTGCGTAAACAGCTTGCGGGCGCTGTCGGTCACGGCGTCGATCTGCTCATGCAGCTCGGCGGAAAGCTCCTTGGCTTTTTCCGAGGTCTCCAGCCGCAGCCTGTTCAGCTCCCCGGTCAGCGCGTCGATTTTCACCGTCAGCTTGCGCAGGTCGGCGGTCTTTTTCACCGTCAGGATCAGGTCGACCAAAAACACGGCGAAGATCACGCCGGTGATGATCCGGCGATACGTTACGGGGATGCTCAGCAGCAGCGCGCTCACGCGGGGATCGATGAAATAAAGGAAAATCAGCGTCGCGCCGCCCCAATAGAGCGTATGGGTCAGGCAGATGCGCCCCTGAATGTTGAACTTTTTCTGCGAATAATCCCACCAGCGGGCGTGGAACAGCTTTTCCATGATGAGGCTGGTGAAGAATTCCAGCACGTCAGCCAGCAGCGCGCCGAGCAAAAAGGTGAACACGGGCGTGATAAAAAAGCCGTGCCAATGGATCGACAGCCGCGAAAACTGACCGAGCGCCAAAGAAAGCATCACCGCGCCCGAGCCGTAGATCGGGCACATCGGGCCGTATAAAAAGCCGCGGTTGATCCATTTGCGCGGGCGCACCGAGCAGTAACACGACTCGATGAACCAGCCGACCGCGCTGTAAAGGAAAAAGGTCAGCACATAAAAGATGATTTTGTCAGCCATGCTCCGCCTCCCCGCTTTCATTGATCCGGTCGATCATTTGCTGCAGCTTTTCACGGCGCTGCGGCGTTTTGGTGTAGTATAACTCAAGCGAAGCGCAGATTTTGTCGGCAATGGTCAGCGCGTAGCCCTCGGCATATTTCGGCGGGATCACGGTCAGCGGCCACATGTGCCGCAAAATGGCGTTTTCGACGCGCTCGTCGACCTCCCGGCCGCACAGCAGCTTGGCGTTGACCAGCGCAAAGCCCGGGTGGCGCAGACCGTGCGGGCGGTGCCACCATTCGCCGTCGTGCCAGTCGTAATAAAACAGGTCGTGCAGCATGGCGGCCTTGACGGTGGTTTCCTTGTCGATGCCCCAATGCTCGGCGATCTTGCCGCTCAGATAGGCGACGCTGAGAATGTGCGTGATGCGGTTGACGTCGTGGTGCTGAATGTATTGCCCGAGCGATTGAAATTCGGGCGTTTCATAAATCGGCCGCGCCGTTTCAAAGAACGGGTCTTCAAACAGCTTCTCCGACCGGGAAAAAGCGTAGTAGGTCAGAAATCGGTTCAACGGCTTCACCTCCGGTGCTTATCATCATAGCCGATTCGCTGTCAATTTGCAATTGCTTTATGAGAAATTTAATAAAGTTGATCGATTTCGGCAAACAGTTTCCCGATCCGACCCGGCAGCGGCTTGCTTTTTTCGTCTTTGACGAGCCTGCCGTACAGCAGGTTCTTCGTTCCGTTGCGTCCCTGCAGGCGCGAAAGCAGATTGATGCGGTGCTCTTTTTTGGACTCGTTGCACTTCTCTGTAATGGCAAACAGCTTTACCGTTATGGCGTCAGCAGGCGAAACGTCGTCTAAAATCACGCAAATCGAACCGTTTTCAGCCTGCGGCTCACAGGGGACAGACGCCCCGTTTTTGTTGATTTCAAGCCGTTCGCAGGCGGCAACGTCGCAAAACGAAAGCTGATACCGCCTTCTTTGCGGCAAAACGGCTGGATCGCCGCTTGCGGCCGAAATTGTAAAGGTCAAATCCTTGCCATCTTCCTGCACGGCAAAGGCGGTCACGGCCGACCGGCCGTTTTCATAGTCCATCGTTTCGCCGTCGTCCTCATACAGCTCAAACTGCCCGTTCCCGCGGAAAATGAGGATCTCGAGCGCCTGCGGGTTCTCGCAGCCGTTGGCTTTGTCCTCACAGTCCAGCGGAACGATCGACCCCTCGCGGGCGAACACGGGAATG